>CAYJQA010000263.1:0-4755 GCA_964372065.1 uncultured Litorilinea sp. | reverse complement strand
GCGCCAGGTCGTGGATGCGCTTGGCGTCGGCATAGCCGCCGATGCGGCTGGGCTTGATGTTGATGATGTCGCACGCGTTCATCTCGATGGCCCAACGGGCGTGCGAGGGCGAGACGATGCTTTCGTCCAGACACAGCGGCGTAGCCAGCCGCGGCTTGAGCTTGGCGTGGTCGAAGATGTCGTCGTGCTCCAGCGGCTGTTCGACCAGCAGCAGGCCGAACGCGTCCAGTTCCGCCAGGTGGTCGGCATCGGCCAGGTGATAGATGGAGTTGGCGTCCACCTGGAGCTTGAGGTCGGGCCAGGCGTTGCGGACGGCGCGCGTCGGCTCGATGTCCCAGCCCGGCTTGATCTTGAGCTTGATGCGCCGGTAGCCGTCGTCCAGATAGGCGCCGACCACCTTGAGCAGCGTGTCGATGTCTTTCTGGATGCCCACGCTCACGCCTACCTCGACGCGGTCGCGCGTCCCGCCCAGCATGGACGCCAGGCTCTTGCCATCGCGCTTGCCGAAGAGGTCCCACACGGCGAACTCCAACCCGGCCTTAGCCATGCGATTGCCGCGTACCTTGGCAAAGACCTTGGTCACGTCTTCCGGCCCCTGCAAGTCGGCCTGGAGCAGCATGGGGGCCAGGAAGTCCTGTTGGATGTCCCAGGCCGTTTTGGTGTTTTCCTCGTTATAGAAGGGCGAGCCGCCCACGGGCGATTCGCCCCACGCGACGATGCCGGCGGCGTCCAGCCGGATCACGATGGCATAGCTGCCCGTCTCGCGCCAGCCGCTGGTCTCGAAGGGCGCGACATAGGGCAGGTTGATCTTGCGTAGCTCAATCCGTTCAATCCGCATTGCCATGACTCCTTGTGTGATAGCGGGGCAGAAGGGGATGTCTCACGCAAAGGCGCTAAGGGCGCAAAGGGCAGAAGGAGAAGAAAAGGCAGAATCTGTCATGCTGAGTACAACGAAGCATCCCGGTTGCGCCTGCAGAAGGGGATGCTTCGCTACCCTCAGCATGACAACCTGAACCCTGCTTTTTCTATGTGTCCTTTGTGTTCTTTGCGGTAGCTACTTCTTCTCTCCGGCTTTTCTTTGCGCCTTGGCGGCTTTGCGTGAGACTCTCTCCTGCGTTTTTCTGCGTTACAAATACTCGCGCACCAGGATATAGCGCCAGCCGTGGTCGCCCAGATGAAGGCAGTCTACCATCGTGTAACCGGCGGTAAAAGCCGTCTCCAGCACCTCGCGCATGTAGAACCGCCAGGCCAGGGACAGCGCCCGGTCGGTGCGGCGGATGAGGCCGATGTCAGCCGGGATAGGCACGGCCAGCGGGCGACCGTCCAGCGCCGCCGCCGGGTCGCCCGGTGCGCTGAGGTCGGCCGTCGCGACGGGGCGCGTCGGCAGCAACTCCAGCGATGCCACGTCCCAGGTGCGTTCTTGCCGCCGCGGCTCGATGTCGTGCAGCACGTGTGGGCTGCGCAGCCGCCAGTCCACCTGGCAGCGGTCGCTGGGGACGCCCCGGTTCAGGTCGTCTTTCAACTCGCCGTAGATGTCGCGGATATAGGTGGCGCAGGTCGCACCCAGGCGGTGGATGTTGAAGGCCGCGTTGGCGCGGTAGAGCGGGTCATAGGTCCAGGTGATCCAGTCGGTCAGCCCCTGCGCCAAGATCGCGTCGCGTTGGGCCAGCTTGAGCCGCAGCCCGACGCGCTTGCCCTGCCAGGCAGGCAGCACACCGGCCATGTGGCTGCAAAACTTGAGCTGCGGACCGGCCTCGCGCCGCGCCGGGTCGACGCCCACGCCCAACCAGCCCATGGTCGCGCCGACCATCCCGCCCATGTCCGCCGGTCCATCCGGCGCATATGCGCCCAGCAGCAGGCCGCCGTTCTTCTGCACGGTCATCAAAACGTGGATGGGGACCACGTCGGTCTCGTCTGTGCCCCATACGCGGCGTTCCAGTTCCTGGTAATGCTCGCAGCCGCTCACGTCCGTGATGGGCCGGATGGTGATTAGGTCGTCCATAGTTTGGTAATCTCGTCGGTGGGGAAAAGTGGGAAAGGCACGGGATGCCCGTTACGCAAGGCCGTCAACTCGCCGCCCGGCGCGCCGGCATGGCCGATGACTGCGCCCGTCCAGCCCCGCGCCTGCCAGACCGCCAGCACGTCCCCGGCGTGGGCAGGCGCACAGGTCGCCAGCAGCGCGCCGGACGCAATCACGCCGAGCGGGTCCAGCCCATAGACGGCGCACAATTCACGCGCCAGGGGCGGGATGGGGATGGCGTTCAGGTCCACTGTCAGGCCGACCCCGGCGGCGACCGCCAACTCATACAGCCCGGTGGCGATGCCGCCTTCGGTGGGGTCGTGCATGGCGGTGACGTAACCGGTGGCGGCCGCGGCGTGGGCCGGAACCATGACGCTGATCCCCGGTGCAAAGAGATAACCGGCGGCTTCGTCCAGCCGGGCCGGGTCCCAGCCATGGGCCAGCAAGTCGGCGCGCCGCTCGCGGGCGATGAGACTGGTCCCCTCGACGGGCGCGACGCCCGCCATGAGGATAGTATCACCGGGGCGGCAGCCGCGGCTGGAGAGATAGCCGTCGCGGGCGACATCGCCTAACAGCGTCCCGGCGACCACCGGCCGGTTCACGGTGGGCGTGACTTCGCTGTGACCTCCGGCGACGACGATGCCCAACGTCGCGCAGGCCGCGCCGATCTGGGCAAAGATGCGCCGGGCGAGCGTCTCGTCCGCCGCGCCCGCGGGCAGCAGCAGCGTGGGCAGAAAGAAGCGCGGGGTCGCGCCCGTCACGGCCAGGTCGTTGGCGCACACGTTGACGGCGTAGTAGCCGATGGCGTCCGTGGCAAAGGTGATCGGGTCGCTTTTGGCGACGAGCAGCCGCGGCGCGGCGGGCGCAAAGTCGATCACCGCGGCGTCTTCGCCCACCGCAGGCCCCAGCAACAGCGCCGGGTCGACGCTGGGCAGCCCGGCCAGTAGCTCGGCCAGCAGGGGGGCGGGTAGCTTGCCCGCGGCCAGTGGACGGGCGGACGGGTTGGCGGAGACAGGCGAATCGGCGGGCATAGCTTCGGTCTATGTGGCGGCGGGCAACTTACTCGCCCCATTGTAAGGCGAGAATCGCATCCGGCCCAAAGATTTCTCACGCAAAGTCGCAAAGAACGCCAAGGTTCCAGAAAGGTGTTCACCCAAAGCGTGAAAACGGGGCCATTTTTCCGAATAGCCGCAAAGAACGCAGAGAACGCAAAGGACAGACGAAAGTGGGCAACCGTAGCGACGGTTTCCTAACTGCCGTGGCTGCCATAACACCAGATGTGCGGTATGGAAACTGCACCTACAAACCGCGACATCTTCTTGGCGTGCTTGGCGGCTTTGCGTGAGCCTCTCCCTTCTGCTCTCCTTGCGTGAGACATCTTTTCGCTTTTTGCTGTTTTGCGCCGCCTTGGATAAAGTGAACCCCAGCAGCTTCCGCCGCCAAACGCTCTGGAAAGGGCCCCGCATGACCGTCGTATTGCCCGCCACCCGCAGTCACTTGGACCCGCGCGACATGCGCGGCGTTGTGGAAGAAAGCCGCGACTTGGCCGACGAGTTGCGGCGCGTCGTGCGCGGCGAAGTGCGCTTTGACGGCGCGTCGCGGATGCTCTACAGCACCGACGCCAGCCTCTATCAGATTCAGCCCATCGGCGTGGTCATCCCCAAGCGCGTCGAAGATGTGCAGGCGACCATCGAAATCGCGGCGCGGCGTGGCGTGCCGGTGCTGCCGCGCGGGGCGGGTAGCTCGCTGGGAGGGCAGGCCGTGGGCGCGGCGATTGTCCTCGATTTTTCTAAATATATGGCCGACCTCGTCCGCCTTGACCTGGATGCGGCGACCGTGACGGTGCAGCCCGGCATGTTGGTGACGCCGCTCAACCGCGAATTGGGCAAGCATGGGCTGATGCTGGGGCCGGACCCGGCCAGCGCCGACCGCGCCACTGTGGGCGGCAGCGTGGGTAACAATGCTACCGGCAGCCACAGCATTCTCTACGGCATGATGGCCGACCACGTACAGACCGTACAAGCGTTGTTGGCCGATGGCTCGCAGGTCACCTTCGGGCCGCTGGACGCCGCGGGTCTGGCTGCCAAGGGGCGCGGCGACAGCCTGGAAGCGTGCATCTATGCTCAATTGCCCCAAATCCTCAACGGCGCGATGGACGAGATCCTCGCCCATTGGCCCAAACACTGGCGGCGCACGTCGGGCTATAACCTGGACCGGCTCGCCGCCGCGCTCTTGCCCGCGGAGCAGCGCCGCCGTCTGAGCCTAGATTCTCCGCTGGGTGTTTGGGCGCGGCCCGCCATCAGCGACCCAGTCAACATCGACCGCTTCAACCTGGCCCAACTGCTCACCGGCAGCGAAGGCACGCTGGCGGTGATGACCGAAATCACACTCGGCCTCGTGCCCAAGCCCAAGCTGACCGCGCTCGCCGTGGTCCATTTCGACGACGTGGTGGAAGCCTGCGCGGCCATCCCCGACATCCTGGAGACCGGGCCGAGCGCGTCCGAGTTGTTGGACAAGCAATTGCTGGACCTGGCGCGCGCCCAACCCGAATTCGCCAAGCTGCTGCACTTTGTCCAGGGCGACCCCGCGGCCATGCTCTTGACCGAGTACTATGGGACGAGCGAAGCCGAACTGGAAGCCAAGCTGGCGCGGCTGGAGCAGCAACTGGCCGCCCGCGGCTGGAAGAAGACCGTCGTGCGCGTGCTGGACAAGGCCAAGCAAGCTGACGTCTGGAC
>CAYJQA010000262.1:0-7700 GCA_964372065.1 uncultured Litorilinea sp. | reverse complement strand
GGGATCGATACCAAAGTCGTTCCAGTCCAGCATGTAGATGAGGTTTGACAGCCCCAATCCATAGGCCGAGTTCTTTGTCTCATGGTGCGTGCCGGCGCTATGGCCGCCTTCGCCCTCCATGGCAAAGACATTGACATCGTCACACCCGGCGTGCTTCAAGGCCAGGGCAATCCCGGCAGCGGCCGGCGCGCCATGGCCGGAAGGCCCGGTATTGAATTTGATGAACCAGGATTTTCCGGCAAACTCAGCATGTCCCGGCAAACCGCCATGATAGCGCAGCGTCAGCAGGTCATCGGGAGACAAAATATGATCGGGTCCACCCTTGACCTTATATTTCTCGTCACCCGTCCACTGGTAGCGCAATTCCATAGCATGGTTAACTACCGCCAATGCCGAATAGATTAACGGGATGCAGTGTCCGGCAGTCAGTACGAAACGGTCTGCAAAGGGGAGGAGAGGGTCGCGAACATCCCACCGCATCGCGCCAGTCGCCATGAGGGCCGCCATTTGATGGGCCTTTGCGCGCGGTCCGCCAGGGTGTCCACTCTGACGATGATTCAACATAATATCGATGTATTGGTCGATAAACAGTCGAAACGTGTCTAAACGGGCATAATCTTGCTGCAATGCTGCTCTCGAAAACAGTGGTACTTTGCTACTCACTTTCGTCACCCCTTTTTTGGTGTTAGTGCATTGACCGCGGCCATGGCTCCATCAGAGATGAAGGTTGTGTCCCTGGAACAGTGGGCATTGTCATGCCATGCGTTGGCCAGGCTTTCGATTGTCCGGGATCGGATAGATGGATGCGTGTAGCCTCGCCGTGCCGACGCCGGTCCGACAAACGTCTCCGTACCAGTGATGAAGTTGGGGGAACATGGAGGCGCATCATGAATCTGTAGACTTACTCAACGCTGTTTTGGTAGATTCTTCTTCTTTTCCAGCCCGTGGACTCACCCAATAGTATAAATGCTTACAAAAAATACGCAGAATGGACTGAGTACCTGAATCTACCGTGGTGGACCTGCATATCTGTTGCTTGGGCGCGCGTGAAAGGCTTTACGCACGCCGCTCCGGCCTTCGGGATATGGCGGGTGACGACCGCGTTTGGTCCGCTCGCGATCTGGCCTACTCCTTCTGATGAAAAGGATCATCTTGATTGGTCCAGTAGCGCGAAAAGCGCCCGGCCAATTCGACCGGCAGACGGCCCTGCAAATGCGTACCTTCGCCGGTGTGCTCCTCGAGTTCGACGAAGCCGTGGGTATGGGCAAGCGCGACCAGTTCGCCGGCGCTGTAGGGGATGAGCAGGTCCACCGGGACCATGCGTCCGCGCAGCACATCGTCCAGGGTGACGAGCAGCGCATCCAGTCCGGCCCCGGTGGCGGCGCTGATGGCGACGGAGTTGGGATAATCGCTCATGACATCCTCCAGATTGGCCAGCCGCACGCCATCGCCGCCGAAGCGGTCGATCTTGTTGAAGGCCATGACCTGGGGCTTGTCGCCCGCGTCCAGCTCTTCGAGGACTTCGTCCACGGCGGCAATCTGCCCGTCCATGTTGGGATGGGAGGCGTCCACGACGTGGACGAGAATGTCGGCTTCGGTGACTTCTTCCAGCGTGGCACGGAAAGCGGCGACCAGTTGCGTGGGTAGCTTCTGGATAAAGCCCACCGTGTCGGTGAGCAGGACGCCATGCCCGCTGGGCAGCGCGGCGCGGCGGGTGGTCGGGTCCAGCGTCGCGAACAACTGATTTTCGGCGCGGACCTGGGCATCGGTCAGCGCATTGAGCAGCGTGCTTTTGCCGGCGTTGGTATAGCCCACCAGGGCCGCGACGGGCACGGCGGCTTTGCGCCGCTGACGGCGGTACTGGTCGCGGTGCTTGCGGATGTCCTCCAACTGGCGCTTGAGGAAGGCGATGCGCCGGCTAATCTCGCGGCGGTCGGCCTCCAACTGAGTCTCGCCGGGACCGCGGACGCCCACGCCGCCGCCTGCGCCCCCGGCCCGGCCACCGGCCTGGCGGGCCAGATGGGTCCAGGCGCGGGTCAAGCGGGGCAGGCGATATTCATATTGCGCCAACTCCACCTGGACCGCGCCTTCACGCGTGCGGGCGTGGCGGGCGAAGATATCCAGGATGAGCGCGGTGCGGTCGAGCACCTTGACTTGGTCGCCCAGGGCTTTTTCCAACTCGCGCTGTTGGCGCGGGGAGAGTTCGTCGTCGAAGATGACCAGGTTGGCGCCGCGCTCCAAGACGAGCATCTCCAGCTCGTCGAGCTTGCCCTGGCCGATGAGCGTGGACGGATGGGCCGAGTCCAAGCGTTGGGTCAATACGCCGACGACGCCGGCGCCCGCGGTGCGGGCCAGCAGCGCCAATTCCGTGAGCGAATCTTGTAGGTTGAGGATTTGCGGCGCGGAGGACAACTCGACGCCGACCAGGATGGCGTTCTCGTCGGGCGGCGCGGTGGAGATGAGTCCGCCATCGTCGCGGGCGATACCGGGGCGACGGCGGTCTTCGTCACGCGGTGCGGAAAGGTCGGCGTAATTCTCTGGGTCAGACGCAGTTGGTGTGGTCATGTACTCCTGTGATTGGGCGCTCTGTCGCGCAACATTCGGGCTGTGCGCCGATCCGGCGCACACACATGCGGTAAGTTTGGGGTTAGGGACTCCCCACGATTGTGACGTCGTTGGCCGTCACCCAGCCGGCCGGCTGGGCGATTTGCAGCCACATCCCGCCGTCGTCGGTGGTGACGCCGACCACGACGGCAGTGGTGCCCGCGGGCAGCACGCCGACCTGGCTACTCCCGGCGCGTGGGCTGTCGCGTACGACGACCTCATACGGTTTGGCCTGCGCCACGCTCACTTGCAGCCGCACGCTGGCGCCAATGGCGGCCTCAAACTGCAAGTACTCGTTGCTCACCCAGCCCACCCGCGGCTGGTCAATCTGCGACCAGACGCCGTCATCGGAGAAGCCGACCACGCGCACGCTGTCGCGCGCCGACAAGATGGCGATGTCCCGATAGCCGGTGGCCGGGCCTTCGCGGACGAAAAGCCCGTCGACGGTGACTTGGGCATAGAGCGGCACGTCCCACGTGTCGCGCAGATAGACGCCCGGCTGGGAAAGCGAGAGTGTTTCCAGCAGTACGGACGGCGTCGCGCCGGCCTGGGAACCGGCGACGGCGGCGCTGCTCGACGCGGGGGCTGCCTCGGCGTTGACCGGGGCAGGCTCTTCGCGCGCCATCCAGATCGCCACGGCGATGGCGACGACGGCGAGCGTAGCCAGTCCTGCGCCAAGTGCCAGGCGGGGCAGGCTGGGTCGTGTCCAGCGCGGCGGCCAGGCGGGCCATACCAGCGCGGGCAGATGCCGGCCAAGCTCAGCGCGCACCCCGCGGCGGCGTGTCCGGCGCGCAGCGCCTCCCGATTGTACACCAGCTTTGGCGGCTTGTCGTTTTCCGCTGCGCGGGGTGGCGTCGTCGTCCTGGTCGCCCCGCATGAGGTTGCCCAATCCCCAGGGGAGGCTGGGTTGTTGGTTGTCGGGTGTGATGTCCAGCGCCGCGGCCCATGCATCCACGGCCCAGTCGGCGGCGTCTTCGGTGAGCGCGAGCTTGGTCTGGAGCTGGCGCGTCAGCCGCGATTGGACCGCGGCATAGGGCAGCCAGGCGGGCGCGGACTGCAACTCGCTGGCCACATGCAGGCGCTGAGCATTGACGATGACGAAGATTTCGCGTGTGTGCTGGCCGCAGAGGTCGCGCAGCAAGGCTTCCGTGCGCCGGGGATCGTCAACCAGCTCTTGACCATACTGTTTGATCAAGCGCTTGAGCGTCCGTTGCGGTTGGGCGTGCATGGCGATACGGCGTGGCATGGGCGGCCTGACTAGAGCGGCGCGTGCGGGAGCGGCTGCCGGGCAACCGGCTGCGCCGCGCCGGGGACGGTCATAGGCGAAGCTCCCCCTCGCTGTGACCGAAGTTGATACGCGTGCCGGTCGCGATGGTGACGGTGCGCCCCGGCGGCACGTCGCGCACGTCGCCGGCGGCGGTCGTGGCGACCCATTTTTCGCTCGAAAGGTTCTTCAGCCCCCAAATGTGCGGGTTGCCGGGGTGCATGGCGATCTCGGCGATGGGGCTGGCGAAGTCGTAGGGCTGGGCGCGATCCACGTGGTGCGGATAGAGCTTGCTGTCATGGCGCAGGACGACGACCGACTGGCTACCGCCATGCGTAAAGCGCAGACGCGGGGGGAGGCGGACAGGTTTACCGCACGACCAACAGTCGCCGGCCATGCCAGGCTGACCGTTGGCGCGCAACGTCTCGGCGTCGTAGAAGTTCTCGGCCTGACAGTTCGGGCAATAGCAGATGACGTCGCGCAGGTGGACGAGCGCGGCGCGCCATTCGCTTTCGCGGATGCGGCCGTGAGCCGGGTCGCGCAGCCCATCGGTAAAGGCGCGCGTAAAGAGCTTGCGCAAGAAGTCCGGGTAGATGGGCCAAAAGGCCAGCGCGTTGTCGTGGAAGCCGGGCATGGGCCGGTTGGCCCCGTCGTAGGGGTCGAAGATGAACAGCGGCTCCGTGCCATAGAGCTTGGTCATGGCGGGCAAGTCGAAACAGCGGATCGCGGCCTCTTTGGCGCCCTCCAACGGGTGATGGTTCATCAACAGGTAGAAGAGCAGCACGGCCAGGGAGAACAGGTCCGACTGGGTGCTGGGCGTCGCTTCGCCGCGGACGATTTCCGGGGCCATGAAGCGAGCAGTCCCACCGATCGCGCCGGGCTGGCCGTCGATGTCCACATTGTCGTTGTCGCAAATGCGGACTTCGCCGGTGTCGGGGTCGAAGAAGACGTTGCCGAAGGAGATGTCGCGATAGCACAAGCCCTTGGCGTGGAGCTGCAAATAGCTGTGGGACAACTCAAAGCCGATGGTGGCAAGGGTGCGCAGGTTCGGTTCGACGCGGCGTGTGACCAGGTCGGCCATGCCCTTGAAGCGCGCCTCGCGCAGGGCCATCAAGTAGCCGAAACCGGCGACGCCGGGCGCGCTGACCAGTTCGATGGGCCAGAGGAAGCGGTCGCTGGGCGCGCCCGCGGCGATGGCGCGCTCCAAGCGTTCGCGCAGCCGGTTGTCGCCGCGCAAATAGTGGGGGAAGAACCACTTGACCGCCAGTGGTTGCCCCTGGAGCGTGATGCGATAGACTTCGCCTTGCCCGCCGCCGCCAAGAAACTGCTCGACAGTTAACGCCATCCGCGAGGCTTGGCTATAGACGGTCTGGCCAATGGTGAGGAGTTGGTTCATGGTCTCGCCTGTCTGCTGTTGAGCACTATTCTAGCACAGGTTGCAACTTCTGATGAAGTGCGTTTCTGCGCCTGTTTCTGCGCCTGTGTGAAACCGGAAAGGTTTGACGGGGTGCGGAGGCCGGTGTACCATGTTGCCGATGCTGCAACGGGGGTTGCGGCGCTACTGGGGGATACTATGTCCGGCACACCGACGACCACGCACCAACCGCTGACCTGGATTGACGATGAGTTGCACAAACTCGCCGAAGCCGGGCTGCTGACCAACATTCGCACCATCGAATCACCTATGGACGCCTGGGTTACCATTGAGGGGCGTCGCCTGTTGAATTTCTGCGCCAATAATTACCTGGGCTTAGCCAACCATCCGCGGCTGCGGCAGGCGGCCAAAGACGCCATCGACCGCTACGGCGTCGGTCCCGGCGCGGTGCGGACCATTTCCGGGACCTTTTCGCTGCAACTTGAAATGGAGCAGCGTATCGCCGAGTTCAAGCAGGCCGAGGCCTGTATCAGCTTCCAAAGCGGCTTTGCGGCCAACCTGGCGACGATCCCGGCGCTGGTCGGCCCGGACGACCTGATCTTCTCGGATGAACTGAACCATGCCAGCATCATCGACGCCTGTCGTTTGAGCCGGGCCAAGGTGATCCGCTACGGCCATGCCGATGTGGCGGACCTGCGCGCCAAAATCGCCGCCGCGGGTCCCGTGAGCCGCGGGCTGATTGTGACCGACGGCGTCTTTAGTATGGACGGCGATATCGCGCCATTGGATGCGATCTGCGATGTGGCCGAGGAGTTTGGGCTGATCCTGATGGTGGACGACGCCCACGGTGAGGGCGTCTTGGGACGCGGCGGCCGCGGCATCGTGGACCACTTCGGGCTGCATGGCCGCGTGCATGTGGAGATCGGCACGCTGAGCAAGGCGTTTGGCGTGGTCGGCGGGCTGGTGGCGGGCAAGCGCAGCGTGATCGACTGGCTGCGCCAGCGGGGCCGACCGTTCCTCTTCTCCAGCGCCATGACCGTGCCGGATGTGGCGGCGTGTCTGGAAGCCGTGCGGCTGTTGAGCGAGTCCGACGAATTGGTGCAGCGGCTGTGGGCCAACGCCGACTATCTGCGGCGCGGCATGGCCGAGTTGGGCTTTGACACGGGGCACAGCACGACGCCCATTGTGCCCATCATGTTGGGCGAAGCGACGTTGGCCCAAGCCTTCAGCCGGAAGCTGTTTGAGGCCGGGCTGTTTGCCATGGCGATTGGCTATCCCACCGTGCCGATGGGCAAGGCGCGCATCCGCGTGATGAATTCGGCGGCGCACAGCCGCGACGACCTCGACCGCGCCCTGGCGATCTTTGCGCAGGTCGGTCGCACACTCGGCGTAGTTGCGTGACGTGATGCGCAAACAAGCCGTTCTGATTACGGGCGCGGGCGGTGAGGTGGGCCAGGCGCTCATTCGCCGTTTGGCGGAAGAGGGCGAGATGCATCTCCTGGCGCTGGACGTGAAGGCCCTGCCGCCGGACGTGGCGGAGCACGTCACCTTTGTCCAGGGCGATCTGCTGGACACGCACCTGTTGACCCGCATCGTCAGCGAGTACGAGATCGACGTGATCTTTCACCTGGCCGCGCTGCTCTCCACGCGCAGCGAGATCACGCCGGAGATGGCGCACCAGGTCAACGTGGAGGGGACGTTGGGGCTGCTGCGGCTGGCCGCGGAACAGAGCCAGTGGCGCAATCAAGCGATTCAGTTCATCTTCCCCAGTTCGATCGCGGTCTATGGCATGCCCGACCGCGAGAGCAAGAACCTGTTTACCCGCGTGCGCGAGTTCGAATGGAATCAGCCGGTGACGATGTATGGCTGTAACAAGCTCTACTGCGAAATGCTGGGGAGCTACTTCAGCCGTCACTATCGCCAGTTGGCGGCGACGCGCCCGGTGTTGTTGGATTTTCGCTGTGTGCGGTTCCCCGGTTTGCTCAGTGCACAGACGCTGCCTTCGGGCGGGACGAGCGACTATGGCCCGGAAATGATCCATGCGGCGGCGCGCGGCGAACCGTATGCTTGTTTCGTGCGGGAAGAAGCCCGCATCCCGTTTATGGCGATGCCCGACGCGGTGTGTGCGTTGCTGTCGCTGGCCCGCGCCCCGCGCGAACGGCTGACGCGCCTGGTCTATAATGTGACCGCATTCAGTTTGTCTGCGAGCCAGATTCGCGACCGCGTGTGCGCCGCGTTTCCCGGCGCACAGGTCGAGTTTGTGCCGGATGTGAAGCGTGAAGCGATCATCGACACCTGGCCCGCCAACATTGACGACAGCGCCGCGGTGATGGATTGGGGCTGGTCGCCGGAGTATCATGTGGACCGCGCGTTCAACGAGTACCTCTTTCCGAACGTGCGCCGCCGCTATCAGACGCAACCGGCATAACCAGGAGCGGTATGGCGTGGTGGCTGCAC
>CAYJQA010000261.1:7081-7727 GCA_964372065.1 uncultured Litorilinea sp. | reverse complement strand
TTCTTACCCGATTACGCCTCTCTTTCCAATTTCCACCGAATTCCCTCACACTACCCCGAAAATCGCCGGGTTGTATGGCCCGTACATTTGTGATAGAGTGACGCCGCGGCCGGGTGGCAGCAACTGCCTCTCGGCTGCCATGGCGCTTCCTCGCCGGGCCGCGTGGCCTCCCCTCTGCCCAGTTGTTACCCACGCCGCGCCGGTCGCCGCCATGATCGAGTGAGTTTGCTTCGTTCCCAAGCTCTTGCGTTTGTCAGGACACGCCGGTCACTGCGACTGCCCCCGCGCGTAGTCTCCGCCTGTCCACGTTGCGCGTCTCACCCAATGCGCGTCTACAACCAAAGGAGTGTCGCTCATGAGCCTGTCTGCCCAGCTCACACGCCGCCAGTTTCTCTCGCTCTCCGGCGCATTCAGCGTCGGGGCCTTGCTCGCCGCCTGCGCCCCGGCCGCCGCGCCGTCCGCCGCCACCGGCGGAGCCGCCGCCCCCGCCGGCGACGTCACCAGTCTGGTCGCATGGTTCACCGACCGGCGCACCATCAACGCCATGACCGAAGAGGTCGCGATCCCGGAGTTTGAAGGCATGCACACCGGCATCAAGGTAGAGATGCAGTTCGTGCCCGAGGCCGAGCTTCAGCAAAAGCTGCTC
>CAYJQA010000261.1:5636-7071 GCA_964372065.1 uncultured Litorilinea sp. | reverse complement strand
AAGCTGCTCACCGCCAAAGCCGCCGGCAACGCCCCGGATGTATCGGCCATTGACGAGACGTTCCTCGATACCCTGACCAAAGAAGAGGTCCTGCGCCCCATCCCCGAAGAGACGGTCAACGTCAAGGATACGATGGGCGAGTTGACGTCGTACCTCTATCGCCTGCCCCAAGGCGCCGACGACGGGCGCTATTACGGTCTACCGAATGGCGTCTTCTCCTCCTCGATCTTCTATAACGCCGCCCTGCTCGAGGAACTTGGCTATACGCCAGACGATATTCCCACCAAGTGGGACGACTATCTGCTGTGGGCGAAGGACGTGACCCAGTGGGACGGCGACACGTTGACGCGCTCCGGGCTAGCCATCTTCGCCAACGAGTTCAGCATCTGGGAAGACCTGCGCTTTGAGACCGCCGGGGCCCTCGACGGCAACCCCTTCCCGACCAAAGACAGCATGCGCATGGCCGACGAAGCGGGCGTGGCGGCCTTCCAGTTCATCATGGACATCTACAACGTCCACAAGCTGGACAGCATCGCCGAAGGGCTGAACTCGCGCGAGCGCTTCGGCAACGGCAGCGCCGTCACGCTCTATAACTGGACCTGGTTCCACGGCACGATGGAAAGCCAGTACACCGACATCGAATGGGGCCTCAAGGTGACGCCGTCTTTCTCCGGCGAACCGTTCTACGGCCGCCGCGGCCCGGACGTGGGCTTCACTCTCACCACCCAAGACGACAACAAGCTTGACGCCGCGCTGGACTTCTACAGCTACCTCATCAGTCCCGCCTACCTGGCGCGCTACTGCAAGCTGCGCGGCATCCAGCCCAGTCTGCGCGAGATGTGGGACACGCCCGACTTTGGCCCGGATTCCGGCCCCAAGTGGGCGGCCATCGCCTTCAAGAATCGCCCTGAAAACTCGGTGGACCCCGGTTTCTGGCCGGTGGAACTGGTGAACATCACCAACCGCCTGACGCCCGCCATCCGCGACGAAGGGGAAGACATCACGGCCGTGCTCCAGCGTGAGGAGCAGGCAGCCAACGAGTTCCTCCAGGCCAATCCGCAGTGGAGCATCCTCTCGTCCGCGGATTTCGAGGCCAATCCGCAGTGGTTAACCGTGGTCGGCTAGACACCGGCTTGCGCGTGGGGAAGCGCGTCACAGGCTTCCCCACGCCTGCTGCACCAGGAGCAGATGATGGTCTCGGAAAACTGGCTGCCCAGACACGGGCTGGGGCGGGTCGTGCTGGCGCTCGCCTTTCTGTTCATCTTTGGCATGATTTGGCTGCCGATTCTGGAGATGTTTTACTGGAGCTTCTTTCTCAAGGAGCCGGGCGTCTTTCAGTTCACCGGCGTCAAAAACTATGTGGTCTTGGGAGGCGGCCGCGTGTTCTGGAAATCGCTCCAGGTAAAGTTATACTTAGCCTTTATGGTGGTCCCCC
>CAYJQA010000261.1:0-5626 GCA_964372065.1 uncultured Litorilinea sp. | reverse complement strand
GTCCCCGGCGTGGTAGCGTTAGGGCTGGCGCTGGCCCTAGCGGTCAACACGATCCGTAACCTCTGGGTGCGCGGCTTCTTCACCGTCACCTTCTTCACCGCCTATGTCGTGCCGCTGGTCGCGGTGGCGCTGGTATGGCGCTACCTCTACCTGCCGGGCAAGCAGGGCATGCTCAACGTCATCCTCGATTACGTCAACATCGGGCCGATCCGCTGGATGAACAGTAGCGAATGGGCGCTGCGCTCCATTGCCATCTTGCGCATCTGGAAGGAAGCGGGCTATGCGATGGTCCTCTTTTTGGCCGGGTTGCAGTCGATCCCCAAAGATTACTTCGAGGCGGCTGCGGTGGACGGGGCGAACGCATGGCAGCGCTTCCTGCACATCACGATCCCGCTGCTGATGCCCACGGTGGCCTTTGTGGTCATCGTCACGACGCTGAGCGCCTTCCTGGCCTTCACCGAGGTCTACGTCATGACCGTTGACGCCGGCGTGGATCGCGGCGGCCCCAACTTCGCCACGAACTTGATGGCTTTCCACATTTTCAATACGGCCATCGCCTACGGGCACGAGGGCTACGGCAGCGCCATGTCGGCCATCTTCTTTCTGATCATGGTCGGCGTCGGCTATCTCCAGTACCGTTTCATCCGCGCCACCTACGACTACTGACCCGGTCCAGGAGTGATGATGGACAACCTGCACGCAACCGGCTGGCGAAACAACGGCGTACGCATCGTACACGACGATCAACTCGACCCCAACACACCGCAGACGCCCGGCATGCACCGCGCCGCGGCCATCAACCACGCGCGCACCGGCGCGGAGAAGCTGTGGGCCGGGACGGTCACCATCCACCCGGACGCCAAGACAGGCGCGCATCATCACGGTAGCCTGGAGAGCGTCATCTATGTGGTGCAGGGACGCGCCCGCATGCGCTGGGGCGACCGCTTGGAGTATGTGGCCGAGGCCGGACCGGGCGACTTCATCTTCGTGCCGCCCTATGTGCCGCACCAGGAAATCAACGCCAGCGCGGGCGAGCCGCTCATGTGCGTCCTGGTCCGCAGCGACCAGGAGCCGATCGTAGTCAACCTGGACATTCCCGTCGTCGAGCAGCCGGAAGCGGTCTACTGGATCGACGACATCCACCCACAGCCATGACGCACGCACCGGCCCTTTCGGGCGAGGGACTTCCGCTATGAGTTCGACGACTCGGGTCGAGCCGGCAGCCGCGACGACCGGGCATGTCGCGCGCCGCGCGGTCAGACCTTCCCATGTGCTCAATCGCATCGGCGTCTATGCCGCGCTGACGCTGCTGGCGGTTGCCTTCATCTTCCCGTTCTATTGGGTCGTCATCGCGTCGTTCAAGACGCCCGGCGAGTTGCGTCAGATCCCGCCCACTTGGTGGCCGGAGGTGTTTACTCTCGCCAACTACGGGGAAGTCTGGCGCGCCGCCTTTGCGCGCTACTTCCTTAACTCCTTCATCTACTCCGGCGGCACGACCCTGGTCGTGATCTTCACCAGCAGCCTGATCGGCTTCGTCATCGTCAAGGACCCCTCGCGCCTCGGCAACGCCATCTTCTGGCTGATCCTGGCCGCGTCTATGGTCCCCTTCGTGACTTACCTGCTGCCCCTCTTCAACGTGCTGCTGCGCCTCCAAGACTGGACGCGCCTCCCCATGATCAACACCTATTGGGGGATGATCCTGCCGTGGGTGGTCTTTCCCTTTGGCGTCTTTCTCATGCGCCAGGCCATGTTCAGCATCCCGACCGACCTGCTGGATGCGGCGCGCATCGACGGCGCGCATGAGTTCGGCATCTTCCTGCGGATCGTGGTACCGTTAGTCCGCCACACCCTGGCGGCGCTCGCCATCATCGTCTTCATCTTCAAGTACGATGACCTGTTGTGGCCGTTGGTAGTCGCCCAGCGCCCGGCCATGTACCCGGTGACGGTCGGCCTCGTCGAATACGTCGGCCAGTTCTTTGTCGAGTATCACCTCTTCACCACTGCCGCGGTCCTGGTCATCGTCCCCGTCTTTGTGATCTACCTCTTCCTCCAGCGGTACATCATCGAAGGGATCGCCACCCAGGGCCTCAAAGGCTAGATTTGCCGGAAACTCCATGACCCACCAAAAGAACAGCCATTGCTCCTACTGCGGCCACGCCTTCGCGCCGGAGCAGCCCTGGCCGCGCCGCTGCGCCCAGTGTGGCAACATGACCTTCCAGAACCCCTTGCCCGTCACCATCGTCCTTGTGCCGGTGGACGACGGCGTGCTGGTCGTCCGGCGCGCTATCGAGCCGCGCAGAGGAACCTATGCGCTGCCGGGTGGGTTTATCGACTTGGGTGAGACTTGGCAGGCGGCGGGCGCGCGTGAGGTGTACGAGGAAGCCGGGGTGACCATCGACCCCGCGCAGATCGATCTGGTGACGGTCTTCAGCGCGCCGGACGGCACGCTCATCATCGTGGGCCGCGCCGCGCCGTTGGCCGGAGCCGACCTGCCGCCCTTTCACGGCGACGGCGAGGCCGACGATCGCCGCGTCCTCACGACGCCTGCGACATTGGCCTGGCCGCTCCACACGCAGGCGGTAGCCAGCTACTTCGCCAAGACCGCGGCGCGCTAGCGCGTAGCGATCTGCTCCGAGGGCTGCATTGCCCGCAGCAGCGTGCGCAGCGTGACCAACACCTGCTTGTCACCGAAATTGCCCGGCTTGAGCACCACGCACCGCCGCACCCCGCGGTCGTCCGTGCCTTCGGTCAACGGGATACCGGGCAGCAGTTCGTGTGTCACGTCCAAGCGCGCGATGCCCAGGCCACGCAGCACATAGGCGGCCGTATCGCCGCCCACCAGCAGCAGCGCGCCCGGTTCGAGTTGGGCCACGCTCGCCACGATCAGGTCGGCCAGCCGGGCCGCCTCCCTCCGCGCAGCCGGTCCCTCTAGCGGCGTCTCCGGCAGTGGGATCGGCAGGTGGACCAGCCAGTCGCCCTGGGGATGCCCGCTTGCACCCAGCAGGTCTAGCGCCCGCCAGCCCGACCCCACCTCGCGTACCCGCATGCAGCCGTCCTCGGCGACCGCGCGCACTTGAGCGTGCGCGGTCGCGCTGCCGCTGCCCACGACGGCCAGCAGCGGCCCCTCCATATGTGCCGTGGGTACGCTCGCAGCCGGCTCGTCCGCCAGCCGCGCGGCCAGCGGCGCGACCATCCCCGCGCTCCCGCACAGCGCCAGCCCCAACTGGCCCGCCACCGCGACCATCGTCGCTAGGTCGTCGTCGACCAGCGCGTCCATGACCAGCAGACGGGCGTCACCCGCGGCGGTGATGGCGTTCGCCACCGCGGTCACGCCGCGCCGCACCACGGCCAGGCCGATGGACGCGACCGGCAGATCTGTCTGCTCGGCGATGCGTCCGGGCAGATACACGCTCCGCGGCGGCGTGGCGCTGTGTACCAGGTAGCCGTCCGCCAACCCGCGCCCTTGCGCCGGGAACGCCGGACAGATCGCGGCGCGGCTCTGCGGCCCCAACGCGGTCAGGAGCGCGGCCAGTTCCGCGCCCAAATTGCCGCGCAGCGTGGAGTCAATCTTCTTGTACCACGTCGCGCCGCGCCACGCTGCCAACCGGCCCGCCACGTCAGTCACCCGGCCCGCAGCTTCCTGCGGCGGCAAGAAACGCGAATCGGTGCTGACCGCGACGGCCTGGGCCGGCGCGGCCGCGTCCGCCGGCAAGGCGCTGCTCGACGGGAAAATGGAGGCCGTCAGGCCCGCCTGTGCTGCGCGCGCCGCGCTATCCGCGGCGCCGGTGAGATCGTCGGCAATGATGACGAGGCGCGGCGCACTCATGCGGGCGCCCCTTGGCGCGCAGCCACCATCTGCGCCGCCACACGCAGCGCCGCGATCAGGCTGGTCTCGCGCGCCTTGCCCGTCCCCGCGATATCGAAGGCCGTGCCGTGGTCCACCGATGTCCGGATGATGGGCAGCCCGATGCTCACGTTGACGCCGCTATCAAAGGCCAGCAGTTTCATGGGAATGTGGCCCTGGTCGTGATACATGGCGACCACGATGTCGTATTCGCCCTTGACCGCACGCAGGAAGACCGTGTCCGGCGGCATGGGATCGCTGACCGTCAGACCGTCCGCGCGCGCCGCCGCGATGGCCGGGACCACAAAACGCGCCTCCTCGTCGCCAAAGAGACCGCTCTCCCCGGCATGAGGGTTGAGTCCGGCCACGGCGATGCGCGGATGGGCGATGCCCAACGCGCGGCAAGACGTATGGGCCAGGTCGATCACCTCACGCACGCGGCCCGGCTGCACCCGGCGGATGGCCTCTTGCAGCGAGACGTGCGTGCTTACATGCACGACGCGCAACTGCTCCCCGACCAGCAACATGCTGACCCGTTGGGCGTGGGTCCGTTCCGTCAGCAGCTCCGTGTGGCCCGGATAGTTAAAACCGGCCAGGTGCATCGCCTCTTTGTTTAGCGGCGCGGTGACCACGGCGTCGACTGCGCCGGCCATCGCCAAGTCACAGGCGCGGAACACCGCCTCCACCGCGGCCCGTCCCGCCGCCGCGCTGATACGACCGGGCGCGATCTCATTCGGGTCGGCATTATGTAAATCCAACAGCGTAACCGTGCCGGGTACATAGCGCCCCGCGTCAGGCGATGCGACCGTCTCCACCACCGGGACGTCGCCGCCCACCCAACCGGCGGCGCGGTCCACCATGCGGCCGTCGCCGATCACCAGACAGCGCCAGGCCGCCACGTCCGCCGCCCGGCGCAGCGCCTTGACGATGATCTCCGGGCCGACGCCCGCGGGGTCGCCCAGGGTAATCGCCAACAACGGCCGATGCTCGTCACTCATTGACTGCCTCCTTGCAGGCTGTGAAGGTTGCGGCTTCATCGTATCACACGATTTCCTTGCCGAACAGGTATGTTTGGGGCACAATTGCTCCTATCTACCCCGTTTCCTTGTGACTCGACCAGAGAGGACACGATGCCCCTTTCGCCTCAGCCGAACGGCGGCGTCCCCGTGGACAGCCCCGATGCCAGCTTCTACAACGTCCAAACCCACGCCGACGGGCCGGAAGGCAGCCTGCCGCTCGACGCCGAGCTGTTGCTCAACGCGCCCAGCGGCGATCTCTTTGCCATGTCCCAAAACGCCGGCATGGGGTGGGACCCGAAAACCTTGCGCCAGCCGGAATTCCTGATCCTCAGCACCCAGGGCGGCATCCGTGCGCCGGACGGCTCGCCCATCGCGCTCGGCTACCATACGGGCCATTGGGAAGTCGGGCTGCTCATGCAGGCCGCCGCGGCGGAGTTCAAGGCCCAGGGCGCGATCCCCTTCGCCGGGTTCGTCACCGACCCGTGCGACGGGCGTTCGCAAGGCACCGTCGGCATGATGGACAGCCTGCCCTATCGCAACGACGCGGCCATTGTGCTGCGACGCCTCGTGCGCTCACTGCCGACGCGCAAGGGTGTGATGGGCGTCGCCACCTGTGACAAGGGGTTGCCCGCCATGCTCCTCGCGCAGGCCGGCCACCCCACGCTTCCCGCCATACATGTCCCAGGCGGCGTCACCCTACCGCCCCCGGCAGGCGGGGACGCCTGCGCTACTAAATCCAACGCCCGCTCCAGCACTTCTTCCG
>CAYJQA010000260.1:0-7755 GCA_964372065.1 uncultured Litorilinea sp. | reverse complement strand
CGCCCACACCATGACCAGCCCTGTAAACAGGAACAGGTACAGCACGAAGTACCAGTCGCACAGCCCGGCCAGAATCAGAAACAGCCCGGCCAGGCTCGCTTCCCGCCGCCAGGCGCGCCCGTCCCGACTGCGGGCGACGCCGCGCAGCAGCGCGAGACAGTAGAAGGGCAGCCATTGCAGCGCCATCACCTGCATGTGGCCCAACAGGTGCGCCATATGCACCGGCG
Source organism: uncultured Litorilinea sp. (assembly GCA_964372065.1). Lineage (GTDB taxonomy): Bacteria > Chloroflexota > Anaerolineae > Caldilineales > Caldilineaceae > QEUY01. The sequence continues at coordinate 7,528 of CAYJQA010000260.1, read as the reverse complement.
CAAAGGCAAAGACCACGCCCGCCACCCACGCGCCCAGCCACCGCGCCGGTTCCGTCAGCCGCGGCGTGTCCCGCATGGCCCACCGCGCCAGCAGGAATGTCCCATACCCGGCCAGCACCCAACTCGCCAACACCACGACGTTATAGGCCGCGAAGAGGCCCCCGGTCAGTTGCGCCGGCAGCGTCAGCAGCCCGTTGAATGGGTTGAGCGTGTGGAAGTAGAGACCGACCCCCGTGGGGTAATAGAGCAGATCGGTCACATAGGGGTTCTGGACGCGGTCAACCAGCGCCAGCTTGATCCACCACAGGTTCCAGAAATTCTGCCAGCCGTCGAAGGAGTCGCCGGGGATGGCCGTGGTTACATGCTGCGCCAGCGGCCAGGTCATGACCACCGTGAGCACGGCGTAGCCCACCAGCGCGGCCAGATGCGCCGGCCCCGGTCCGCGGCCGCGCCGCTCGGTATTGGTCAGCATGGCGAGCGAAGCGCGCCCCTAGTCGCCCGCGGCGCGGCGCGCGGCCTCGACCACGTTCGCCATCAACATGGCATTGGTCATCGGCCCGGTGCCGCCGGGAACCGGCGTCAGCAGCCCGGCCACCGCGGCGCCCCCGGCCTGGTCACAGTCGCCCTTGAGACCGGCGTCGGTGTAGTTCGTGCCAAAGTCAATGACCACCGCGCCGGGCTTGACCCAGTCGCCCTTGACCATCTCGGCGCGGCCCACCGCCACGCACAGGATGTCGGCGCTGCGGCAAAGGCCGGGCAGGTCAACCGTGCGGCTGTGCGCCATCGTCACCGTGCAGTGCCGGTGCAGCAGCAACAGCGCCATAGGCTTGCCCACGATATCGCTGCGCCCCACCATGACCGCGTGTTGGCCCTTGAAGCTCACGCCCGCCTCCTCCAGCAGACGGATGCCGCCCGCGGGCGTCGCCGGGACCAGGAAAGGCGGTCGGTTCGCCAGCAACCGGCCCGCGTTGATGGGATGCACGCCGTCCACGTCCTTGGCCGGGTCCAGCCGGTCGATCAGCCGGTCCAACTGAATCTGGGCGGGGACCGGCTCCAGGATCATGATGCCATGCACGCTGGGGTCGGCGTTGAGCGCCGTCAGCGCCGCCGCGGCGACCGCCTGTGTGGCGTCGCCCGGCAACGTCTCGCCGCGAAACGCGACGCCCACACTCTTGCAGTTCTTCTCGATGGCGCGGCCATAGCCCGCGGCGGCCTCGTCGTCGCCGATGCGCAGCACCGCCAGCGCGGGCGTGACGCCCGTCGCGATCAACGCCTCCACCTGCTCCTTGACGCCCGCCTTGACGCGCTTAGCCAGCGCGTTCCCGTCCAGTAGTTGTGCGCTCATAGCTCGATCCCCAGCACGGCTTGACACGCCTGCTTGCCGCTGGCAGCCAGCGCGGCGGCCCGGCTCAACAGCGCATCGCGCTGCCCCGCGACCGTCTGCACAAACGTGTCATCCTTGATGAATTTGAGGTTGATGTTCACGTTGACCACCGCCGCCTGCAGCGCCGCCTGCGCCAGATACAGCGCGACCGCGGCATCGGACACCACGTTGGCATTGCCCTGTGCGCCCACCGGCCCGGCCAGCGCCATGACCGCCACGCACTTCTCCGCCGTCGCCAGCGGGACGCGCGCCGCGCCTTGCAACGCGCTCTGCAAGGCCGCCGTGCGCGCGGCTTTTTCGGCATCCGTCTCTTTGGGCATGGCATAGCACGCGGCCACCGCCGCAAACGCCGCCACGTCCCGGTCGGCCAGCCCCAGCAGGTCCGCGCGCAGGGCTTCGCTTGCGGCCAGGGCTTGCTGCATCTGCGCTTCCACCGCGGCGTACTTCTTGTTGCCCAGGGTGAAGTTGACGACCATGCTGACCAGCGCCGCGGCCTGTGCGCCGGTCAACGCGGCCGCGCCCCCACCGCCGGGCGTGGATTGCTTGGCGGCCAGCGCGTCCAAGAACTGCGCCACCGTCATCTCGCCGGTTGTCATATGGGTCTCCTTTGCTGCGGATGGCTCCTCGCGCCACACCGTGGCGGCTTGGTCCCATCCTATCACACGCGCCGGTCACGCGTCCAACGTGCGCCGGTGGAGGACGAGCTCCGGGCCATGCCACACTCGGGGGCGGGGATACGTGGCCGGCGGCGCGCGGCGCCGCGTCGAAACTGAGCCGAGCATGGCAAGCGGTCGCGCTGACCGCCGCCTGCGGTCTCTGCGCGCTAGGGATCGCGGGCTGCGCCGCGCTCTTGCAGACGCCCATCGCCACGCCCACGCGGCCACCCCTCAGCGCGCCGCCGCTGACGCCCCGTGCAGTCGTCACGCTCGCGCCTGCGCTGACGCCCACCGTGCCGCTCACGCCCACCGCCGTCTTGCTGCCCACCGCGACGCCCACAGCCGTCCCGCCCACGGCCACGCCAGCGCCCACCGCCGCGGTGGTCCTGCTGCCGACGGTCACGCCCACGCCTGAGCCGCTGCCCACCGTCACCGTCGCGCCCGCCACCGCCATGCCCGACGCGGGCGCGGCGTGGCCTGCCACCTATCGCGTCCAGGGTACGTTTGTCTCACAGACACGCTTCCCCGACGCCACTGTCAGCAGCCAGCAGGGTTCGTTCACCATTCTCCACCAGTCGCCTATGGCGCGAATCAGGCGTACAGCCTCAGCACCCTGCGCGCCGGTGGGCTGATCGACACGAGCGCGGTCTTTCTCGTGGACGACTACATCGCCGTAACCTATAGCCAGGGGAATTGGGTGGTCGTACGCCGGGATCAAGGCTCCAGCCTGGTCGCGGCCATCCAGCCCATCACGGACTTGGCGGCGGCGCTGTTGACCGTGGCCGACCGGGCCGCGATCGTCGACGAGGAGCCACGTGACGGCCTGCCCACACGCCACATCCGGCTCACCGCCGCCGACGAGTTGGGCAGCGAGTTGGTCCGGCCCATCCTCGGCCTCGCCGGCGACATCCGCGACCTGACGCTGGACGCCTGGATTGTCGCCGCCACTGCCGAGTCCCGCCCCTATGTGGCCGCCTACGATTTCCGCGTGGAGATCGCCGGCGCGCGCGTCTTTGACGACCAGGGGCAAGAGACGCTGGCCGACCAGACCGTGAGTTGGAGCTACCAACTACTGGACATCAACACGCCGCTGACCATCACGTGGCCTGCCGCCGCGCCTGCGCCCGGCGTCGTGGACGTGCCCGGCTTCGCCCGCGGCGCATTCCCGCTGCCCCCACAGACCGAGCTAATCTCGGTCATCGACGGCGTCCCGGCCCTCCTCAGCCTGCAAAAAGAAGACGATCTCGCCGCCTTCTATCGCACTAAACTGACCGCCCTGGGTTGGCAGGTGGAAGGCGACACGGGGCTATTGCGCTGTAGCAAAGGGGAAACTGTGTTTCAACTGCTCATCAGCGCCGACCCGGCGGCCGGCGGCACGCGTGTGAGCATCCTGCCCGCGCCCTGAGCGGTTGCTGCGGTTACGCCGGGACTAATGGCCCAACGTCTGCACGCTGTGTTCGCGCGGGTGGTGGATCAACTGCCACTGGCCGAAGCGTTCCAGCAGGTCGCGCGCCCGGTCGCGCCGCAGTTGCAGGCGCGGCTCCTTGGCTTCCCACTGTCCCGTCACCTGATTGACCACCAGCAGCGAATCGCCGCGAATCTCCAGCCGCGCCGTGGACGGCGCCGCGCCGGCGTCCGCCAACCGCTGGAGGATTGCCTCCAAGGCGGCGATCAGCGTGTCGTACTCCGCTTCATTGTTGGTCACGCGGTCGCCAAAACGCAGCCGCACGACTTGCTCCGGTTGACCCGGCCAGCGCAGGGCATACGAGCCATAGCCCATACCCGGGTTGCCGCGGCTACCGCCGTCAAAGATCACCCCAATGGGCTGTTCCGGGGCCTGGCCCGGCAGCGGCGACATGACGTTGGGTTCCAGGGGCGCGTCACTCGTGGGCGGGCCGACGACCACCTTGCCGCTGACCGGCGAACGATAGGCTTCGGGCTTGACCGGCTCGCTCTTGGGCGAAATGAAGTTGGCGGCCGGTGTGGCGGGTGTCTTGGCCGCGCCGCGCGTCCCCTCCGCCCGCCGCCGCACCCGGCGCGCCGCCAGCCCCAACGCGGGCGCGACACGCAAGCGGTTGCGGTCGCTCAGCAACTCGTCAGTATCCAGCAGCCCGGCCGCGCGCAGCCGCCGCAGCAAGCTGCGTCGTTCCTCCGGCAGTAAACGCTGGATGGCCTCTAGGATACGCGCCAGTTCGTCGTGCGAGTTGCCCGCCTGCATGGGGTCGCCTGCCTAGCGCACGCCGTCGCGCTGTGCGATGCGCTCCCGGCGCTGGCGCACGCGCGCCTGCTCCCAGAGCGTCAGCAAGTTGGATGAGTGGAATTGCTGGACCAGCCCCCCCAGCGGGATGCGGCTGCGTCCAAACTGCTCGACGTCCAGTTGCAGCAGGTCGTGCTTGGTGCCGCCCCGCGCCATCAACTGGTCTACGCTGGCCTGGATGTCGTGCAGGTACTTGACGCTGGCGTTGATGCTGCTGGTCACTTCGCCGCGCAGCAGAATCTCGCCGTGCCCCTGCACGATGCTCTCCAAGTTGTAGTCATGCAGATTCGACAACGAGCGCAGATACAGTTCCTTGTCGGCAAACGGGCTGGCGATCAGGGGAACCGGCATCATCAGGTCGCTGGCAAAGAGCACCTTGTCTTCGCGCACGTGCACGGCGCACACCTCCGGGCTGGGTCCCGGCGTGTTGAAAACGTGCACCGTCTTGCCGCCCAGCCGGATGACCAGCCCTTCGTTGAAGACCACCTTCGGCAGGCGAATCTGCACCTGGCGCAGTTCCGGCGTATGCTCCTTGGCTTCCTCCAACGAGCGATAGGCGTGCTCGATCAACATGGTGCGGCAGCGCTCATGCGCGACCAATTCGGCGTCCGGGAAGAGATACGAGCCGTTAACGTGGTCCGCGTGCGCTACCGTGTTGATGACATAGCGAATGCCTTGCGGGCACACCCGGTCGGCGAAGTCCATGATCTGGCGCGTCTCCGACGGAAACGGCAGCGTGTCCACCAGGATGCCGCCCTCCGGCGTCACCACCAGGCCGGCGTTGACCTCCAGATACATGCCGCTGGTAAAGACCCACGTGTCGTCTGCAACCCGTGTGCGAATGATAGCCACGATGTGCTCCTCTATCTGGCAATCCCGGCAGCTTCAACGCGCCTCACCGGCTGCACGACCCCACGCCGGCGCCCGTTGCGTGCGGTAGGTACAAAGTAATAGTCTAGCACAAAACTCGATCGGACGTCAAAACAGTTGACATAAGCAGAGGCCGCCATTCCCGGTCTGATGCAAAAAAAACATCCGTCCGGGATGGTTACCGGACGGACATGACTCCGCTAGATCGTGTGGACAGTGGGTTACGAACCTGCAAATGCAGGTGGGTGCCGATTGGACGTTGCCGTCTTGCCTGGGCAGAGCCGAGGCTACCACTTACACGTCACTTCATCGTGCTCCCGATATGTAACTGTTGGCTCGCCCCGAATTCGGTCCAAACACGGATCTCGCAGAGTCAACTTGAGTGTACCACAGGCCCGGCGGCTCGGCAAGAGGTTTCGCGCCCCCCGCCCTTACCTCTTAGCGCAGCGCCTTCTGCGACGCACGCTTACGCAATGTCTGCACCAGGTCCGCCGTCTCACCCTCCGCGGGTAGCAGTTCGAGCAGCACCGCGCAGCGGTCGCGGTTCACTTCCCGCGCGGCGCGCTCCAGCGCCAGGCGGCGGCGTTCCGGGCTGGTCGCCGCCAGCAGCGCGGCGATCACGTAACGGTAGACATCCAAGTCCTGGACACGCGCCAACAGGTCCACCAAGAACTGCTCGCCGATGCCCGGCTCGCTGCGTAGGCACAGCATATCCACCAGCCCCACCAGCACCCCTGGCCGCTCGCAGTCGGCGTGCGTCGCTAAGAGCGGCCCCACCGCCGTCACCGGCAGGTCGGCCAGTCGACGCAGACATTCCGCCGCGACTTCTTGGTGCATGGCCTGGGGCGCTTGGGTCGCATAGAAATACAACGGCAGCAGGTCTTGCTGCGCGGCCAGCACAACCACCGCGGTGATGGCCGGCTCGCCGGACATGGGATCGGTGCGGGCATCCGCCAGCAGCCGCGTGGCGTGATACCTGGCCCGCTCGTCGTCCACATCCGCCATGGTCAGCAGCGCATTGCCGCGCAGCTGACTCGCCTCTTCGGTGTACGCGGGCGGCGGATACTCGTAGGTCAGCGCGGCGCGTTCCAGTAGGTCCAGGTCGTCGGGCAGGGCGACGGGGCGTAAGGCCCGCACGATCGCGCTGCGGGTATAGGCCGCCGGGTCGCGCTGAACGCTGTTCTGCGCATAGTGGTCGTACAAGGCAGCCAGCGCGGGCCGCGCGGCGGCGTCGGGATGCTTAGTCAGCACGCGCAGCGCCGTCTGGACGACCTCCAGCCCGTTGCGCGGCTGGAGCAGCGTCGCCGCATACGCAGCCTGGGCCGCCGGGTCCTGCGCCAAGTCCCGCAGTTGTTGTAGGCGATCCGCCTTGCCGGTCATGTTGCCATCCTTTGCTCGCAACGAAAATGGCCTGAGTGGGTGCATTTCACGTTGGGGGCAGGCCGTAGCGGCGGTATCCTTACCGCCGTCCGGGCGGTGTGCATCGGCGGTTAGGAAATCGCCGCTACATATTTGCGCCCCTATTCTGAAATGCGCCCGCCTAAGTTCTCTACTATACGCAAGTCGCAGAATTATGATAGAATCTCGCCTATGACGCGCCAAATAACCGAACGAGTCCAACAAAAACTCGCCAACCTGCCCGACAGCCCTGGCGTCTACCAGATGCTCGACGAGGACGGGAAAGTCATCTACGTCGGCAAGGCCATTGTGCTGAAGAACCGCGTGCGCTCCTACTTCCACGCGTCCGCCCAGCACACCCCCAAGACGCTGGCCCTGGTCGAGGAGATTCGCGACATCACCTGGTGGGTCACGCAGACCGAGCTGGACGCGCTGGTGCTCGAAAACGAGCTGATCAAGCGCTTCAAGCCGCACTACAACATCCGGCTCAAGGACGACAAGACCTACCCGTATATCCGCGTCGGCTGGCAAGACGCCTTCCCCAAGGTCGAAGTCGTGCGCAAGATGCAGAAAGACGGCGCCCGCTACTTCGGCCCCTACACCAGCGGTCGCGCCTGCTACCAAACGTTGGAGGCGCTGCGCCGCATCTTTCCCTATCTGGACTGTGACCGCACCATCACGGGCCACGACGCGCGTCCCTGCCTCTATTACCACATCAAAATGTGCGGCGGTCCGTGCATCGGCGCCCAGACCAGCGAGGAATACCGCGCCACCATCGAGCAGTTGATGGATTTCCTGCACGGCGAAACCGATCGCGTCATCAAACGGCTGGACCGGCAGATGAACCGCGCGGCCGAGAATATGCAGTTCGAGTTGGCGGCGCTCTACCGTGACCGGCTCAAGTCGGTAAACGCCATTGCCGCGCAGCAAAAGATCATCAGCACTCGCCAGGAAGACGCCGAC
>CAYJQA010000259.1:0-7772 GCA_964372065.1 uncultured Litorilinea sp. | reverse complement strand
GGAGTTTATCCGGCGGCGCGGTCCCACCGCCGCACAACCCGCGGCGCTGGCTCATCTCGACGATCTCTACCGGCTGACGCGGGGCCGCCCCGAGCCGCTGCGTTTGCTGTTGGGGCTGCTGCTGGACTTTACCTGGGACGAACTGGCCGACTGGCTCCAGGGCGCGCTGACGCCCGCGGGGCAGGTCGCCGCGCCCGCGCTGGTGGCCTTCGCTGCCGAGCAGTTCGCCGCCCGCGCCCCCCAAGCCGGGCCGCTTCTCGACCGGCTGGTTACCGCCGCCGGCGGCGCGGCGCTCACCTCCGTGCAGACGCTCTACTGGAGCGACCTGGGCGAGCCAGACGAGCTGACGCCCTTGTTGACGGCCCTGGCCGACCGTGGGCTGGTGGAGCTTGACCCCTTCCAAGACCGGGTCGTGCTGCACCCCTTGGTGCGCGGCATTATGGACCAGGGCACGGTTATGTTGGGGGAGGACTGGGAGCGCCGGCACGCCGCCCATTATCGCTATGTGGTGGACCAATACCAGGTCGTCCCGCTGGAACGCTGGCCGCAGATTGACGCCGACTGGGGCAATGTCCTGAAAGGGGCCGACTGGTGCGCGGCGCGGCTGGAACGGATCTGGCAGCGCCCGCTGCTGGAGTTGATCACCGACCCTGCCGTGGATACAGAGGGCATCGCCATCCCGGCGGAGGCGCAAAGCGCGCGCGGTGACCTGCGGCTGGCGCGCAACTATGCGCTGGCGCTTGCCCATTATGCGTTTTGGCGTCACCCGCCGGGCAGCCTGCGCTGGCTGGCCGCGGGCGCGGTGGCGTCGCTGGCCTTGGCGGATGCCCGCGACTTTGGCTGGCTGGTGATGAACATCGGGCGGCAGCGCTTCTTCACCGGCCAAGTGGAAGACGCGATGGTCTGGTTCAAACGGGCGGTAGACATCTTCGACACGCGCGATCTCCTGGGCGAATTGGCCTATGCGCTGACCGACCTGGGCACGTCGCTGCGCGTATTGGACCGGCCGCGCCAGGCCCTGCCCTATTTCCGCGCCGCATTCGAGTGTGTGGCGCAACTGGGCGACCAGTTGGGGTTGGCGACGGCCTACATGAACCTGGGCAGCGCCCATTACGGCCTCAACGAGTATGAGCGCGCCCTAGAGCAGCAGAGCAAGGCGCTGCGCATCGCGCTCCGGCTCCATGCCCATCAGCAGACCGCCAGCGCGTTCAACAGCATGGGGCTGGCCTTGGAGGGCTTGGAGCGGCTGGACGAGGCGCAGCAGGCCTATGAACAGGGGCTGGCGATCTTCCGCCAAATCAACGACGTGGCCGGCATCAGCGCGTGCTACAACAACCTGGGGTCGGTCGCTTATGCACGCAGCGATTTGACGCGGGCGCTCACATGGTACGAATTGGACCTGGCGCTCTCTGCCCAGCGCGGCGCGTGGACCGACATGGCGGCGACGCTGCACAATCTGGGGCATGTGGCGTTGGAACAACAAGCCTGGGACAAGGCGCAAGCCTACTTTGAGCAAAGCCGCGACCTCTACGCCGCGTTTGCCCTCACCGCCTATGTGCAGGAAGAAGACGAGATGCTCGCGCACCTCCGCGCCACGGCCCCGCGCACCCGCCAACCGGCCTAGCTGCCCCCTACCCGCCCGGGATATTTCGGTTTCGGTTGTGAGCAAACCGTTTTTCGATTACTATTAAGCGGCAAGTCCGAATTCTCCGTCAACCCGGCGTCCACCCGAGAGCAGACGTATGAAAACAATTGCCATGATTCTGGCCGGCGGTGAAGGAACGCGGCTCACCGTCCTCTCCGAAGCGCGCGCAAAGCCGGCGGTGCCCTTTGCGGGCAAGTTCCGGATCATCGACTTTACCCTGAGCAATTGCGTCAACAGCGGCATCTTCACGGTGGGCGTGCTGACTCAATACCGCCCGCACAGCCTCAACGACCACATCGGCATCGGCAAGCCGTGGGACCTCGACCGCGGTCACGGCGGCGTGCGCCTGCTCCAGCCCTATCAGCAGCGCAAGGGTCAACAGTGGTATGCCGGGACCGCCGATGCCATCTTCCAGAACATGGACTTCCTCTGGGAAAACCGCGCCGACACGGCCCTGATCCTCTCCGGTGATCACATCTACAAGATGGATTATATGCCCATGATCGAGCAGCATTGGGCCACCGGCGCGGACTTGACCATTGGCGTCATGCCTGTGCCCATCGAGGAGACCAATCGCTACGGCATCATGCAGGTGGACGACGAAGGGCGCATCGTCCAGTTCTTCGAGAAGCCCAAAGACCGCGACAAGGGCAATCTGGCGTCCATGGGCATCTACGTCTTTAATGCCCTCACCCTGGAAAAGCGGCTGGCCGAGGGCAGCAAAGAGTCGCCCCGCACCGACTTCGGCAAAGACGTGATCCCGGCCATGATCGCGGCCGCGGACCGTGTCTTCGCCTATCGCTTTGAGGGCTATTGGGTCGACGTGGGGACCGTGGACTCCTATTGGGCGACCAGCCTGGATTTGGTCAAGCCCAACCCCACGCTGGACCTTTACACCGACCATTGGCCCATCCATACCAAGTCCGAGGAACAGCCGCCGGCCAAGCTCGGCCCCCAGTCCAAGGTGATCAGCAGCATGATCTCCAACGGCTGTGTGGTGCGCGGGATGGTGGTCAACAGCATCCTCAGCCCCGGCGTCTATGTCAGCCCCGGCGCGGTGGTCAAAGACAGCGTGGTCATGAACGACACCTGGATTGGCCCCGGCGCGCTCTTGGACAAGGTCGTCGTCGACAAACAGGTGATGATCGGCGCGGGGACGATCCTGGGGACCGGCGACGAGGCCGTCCCTAATCAGGCCATGCCGGACCGCCTCTTCGCCGGGATCACGGTGGTGGGCAAACGGGCCTACATCCCCGACAGCGCCAAGATCGGGCGCAACGTGCTGATCAACAGCGGTCGCGAGAGCGAGCATTTCCCGCCGGACGGCATCGTCGCCGATGGGCGGACGGTCTAGGCAGGCCCCATGCGGAGCAAGACAGCGTCCATACAAGACAACCTCCACAAAGACGAGGTAGAGCGATGACACGCGCCTTTGCGATGATCATGGCCGGCGGTTCCAGCGAAAGCATGAGCGTGTTGACCGAAGTGCGCTCCGAACCGGCGGTGCCCTTCGGCGGCAAGTTCCGTCTGATTGACTTTCCCCTGAGCAACTGCGTCAACAGTGAAATCTATAACGTGGCGGTGCTCACCCAATACCGTCCGCGCAGCCTCAACGACCACCTGGGCATCGGCAAGCCGTGGGACCTGGACCGGGCGACCGGCGGCCTGCGCCTCTTGCAGCCCTATCGCGGCGGCGTCTATGGCGACTGGCAGCGCGGCACCGCCGACGCGGTGCGCCGCAACCTGGACTTTGTGGAGGCGCAGCAGGAAGACCACGTCCTCATCCTGGCCGGGGACCATATTTACCTGATGGACTACCGGCCCATGCTCTATCAGCACGTCCAGAGCAACGCCGACCTAACCGTGGCGGTGCGCCGCGTCAACCCCTACGAGACGCACCGCTTCGGCATCGTCTCCGTGAGCAACGAGAATCGCATCGTCGCCTTTCAGGAGAAGCCGCGGCGGACGCGCGAGACGCTGGCGTCCATGGGTATCTACATCTTCCGCAAAGAAGTGTTGATGGAGGTCCTACAGAGCAGCGACTACGTGGACTTCGGCCACGACGTGGTCCCCGGCATGTTGGCGCGCAACGCCCGCGCCATGACCTACACCTTCCCCGGCTACTGGGCCGACGTGGGGACCGTGCAGGCCTATTGGGAGGCAAACATGAGCCTCTTGGCCGAAAGCCCGGCGTTGGACCTGTACGACCGCGAGTGGGTCGTCCACACCCGCAGCGAGGAACGCGCCCCCGCCAAGATCGGCGCGAACGCCCAGGCCAACGGCAATCTGCTCGCCAACGGCTGCCGCGTCGACGGCATCGTGGAGCGCAGCGTGCTCTCGCCGGGCGTCTATGTGGCGGAAGGCGCGATTGTGCGCGACAGCGTGATCTTGAGCGACACCGAGATCGGCCCCGGCGCGGTGGTGGAACGCTGCATCCTCGACAAGAACGTGCGCATCGGCGCGGGGGCGCATCTGGGTGTCGGCGACGACAACACGCCCAACAAGGCCATGCCGGAAGTCATCAACACGGGGGTCACCCTGGTGGGCAAGCGCTGCGTCGTGCCCGAAGGCATGGCGATTGGGCGCAACGTGGTCATCCACGCCCACACGCCGGAAGACGCGTTCGGCAAGCGCAAGAAGATCGCCAGCGGCGCGGATGTGGGGCAGGCGTTGCGGTAAGAAGAATAAAAGTCTCACACAAAGATGCAAAGGGGAGAAAGACAAGTGCCGGGCGTGTGATCGTGCGCCCTGTCGGGCAGATCTGTTCTTCAGGCACGACGATGTGCACGCGCTACGAGCAAGGTGGCTTAGTCACATACGTTGTCGCGCAATTGTGCGCAGGAATACGGCCATTTGCTGTAGACAAGTCGGCAGATCGTCCAACACCACAGCCGGACACAACAATGAACCCAAATAACAGAAAGGAGCAGGCCGCCTGGTCCGCTTTGCCAAGCGAGGCATCCACCGTGTCACAGAAAGAACAGCTCGATTGTCTCGTGAATAGTCTCTACATCAAAGACAAGCCCTAGTCCTGCGAAACTTGGAATGGCTCCCGTCCCAAGTTGGACGGGAGCGTATTTTGTTTCTGCAACGATTCCTAACAGAACTGGCGGTGCAACCCCCATGACGATTTCCTTGCCCTTTATGCGTCCGATTACGGGCTTCAGTATAACCGGGCTACCGCTGGAACCGGGTACTGTTGCTCCATCAATTAGAAAAGCACGAAGTGTTCGGCTACGAAGATTTCCACTGGAGTCTTTCACCTTGTCCCTCAACTGAACACCGATCTTCGTAGAAATCAGGCCTTGGCGGATCAGGGGGAAATTCGTGTCCCCCTGTCGGAGACCAAGTGGATAACCGATGGTAACGATTTCCTCGCCAACGGTGATGTCGAGCTCGTTACGTCTCGCTTCTAGCGCAAACATGCTGTAGGTGACCCAACGCTTATCGATATTCGGGTTGAGCTGCATTACATCGGTTACGTCTATTGCAAGAACATCGGTGTCGCTGTCCGGGTGCTCTCGAAAACGCTTCGAGCCGTCCGCGTTAGCCATAGGGATCTCCCCGGACACCACTCCTGTTTTCCCATCGAGTTCTTTGGTATTGAAGTGACACTTGACAAATGGCACAGACGTCCGCTTTGTTGAGTCCCGGCAGACAACGTGCTTGTTTGTTACAAGAAACACTCTTCCTTGATTGGCCCCGGTCTCTCGTACCACAAGGAACCCTGTCCCAGACTCGCCTTGCGGATTGTCAATCGGAACTGTTGCGTAGAGCCAGCCTTGCGACAAAGGTGAAGACATATACCCTCCTCATGAGTTGGTACAGCTGAACATAGCACCCGCTCACCGCCGACGCTCGGCCCAGCAGATTGGCCTTGTGGGGAGGGTAACCATACATTGGCGGTTGCTTCGTTCGGTCCCAAGCCGCCAACCCACGCTACGTCCCCCTTGTCAGGCCTTGCCCTTGGTGCAGTATACTAAGGATCAGGAGTACAATCGCCACGACGAACGACACCGTGATCCGGATGCCGATCCTGCCCTGGGCGACAAACTCGCCCACGATGTCAAACAAGGCCAGCGCGATCACCAGGTTCACCGCCCACTCGCGCCGCCTGAGCAGCCCCCACAGGCTGACCGCAAATGCGACCGCCACCCCCGCACCGAGCACCATCAAGACGGTTGGACTCACGACCACGGTGGAGCCGATGTCGCGCCAGTTGAAATAGAAGGCGACGGTGACGACGATATGCTGGACGATCTTCTCCACGACCAGCACGAGCAGCGCGACCCGCGCCCAATCAGTCCGGGGCGGCCGGGTCGCGGCGGTGGGGGTGTTTTCTTCCTGCATGCGTAGATTCTCCCCGGAACGGGGCGGTCGCGCCCCCCGCTGCTTACCCGCCGGAACGTTTGGCCTTGTAGCCCAATTCAGTCAGCAGGGCGACGATGGCGTCGCGGTGGTCGCCCTGGATTTCGATGACGTCGTCTTTGAGCGTGCCGCCCGTGCCCAGCCGCGACTTGAGCAGCTTGAGCAACGCCTGTTTGCCCGGCGGCGGACTCATCACTTGTTTGACCACGGAGACGACCTTCCCCCCGCGGCCCGCCTTCTCCAGCCTCACGATCACCGGCGTGTTGAGTTGGCGCGTCTTGACGGGTCCCGCAGGGTTGGCCGGCAGGCTGGCAGGCGGCGGGTCAGGTGTGACCGGCTCCGGGTCCGTGGAAAAGACGATGCGACTTCGCGCGCCGTCCGGCGTTGACTTACCCACGACAATACCTCTCCCTCGGTGCGGCTATTTTTCCTCGACCGCGGCGATGGCCTCTTCCGGCGTGCGCCCGCCATAGACCACGCTCAGGATGCCGGGTAGATAGCGGTCCATGGTCTGCACCGCGGGGTACATGGTGTTGCGGATGAGCACGGGCGACAGGCTGATCCCCTCAAAGTCCACGCTGCTCTTGTAGCGCACCTCGCCGTCGCCAAAATCCATCTCAAAGTTGCCGATGCGCAGCCCATAGTTGGCGCGCGTCAAAAACTCGGCCATCGGCGGGCGCATCGCTTCGGGCACGCGCACGGGCATGACCACATAGAAGATGAACTGCTCCAGGTCCGGACGCACCTGGGCAAAGCAGGTCACCTCGCCGTTATTGCCGACGAACATGGAACGATAGACAAAGTTGTCGTCGATGGCTTGCGGATGCCAGCCGTCGGCTTCCAGGAATGCGCCCAACGCAGCATAGGCGACCATCCCGGCCGATTCCTCTTGGCTTTCGTTGTGCGCGCCGTTGTCGTTCAGGTCGGACATATGAATTCTCCCTCTCGTGTGATCCGGATGGCGGAATTGGCTTCATTGTACTATGGCCCAGAGCGGGACGGAAGCGCCGCGCGCCGGGAATCGGTCCGTCTAGACGTGCGGGTCCACCGCCGCACGGGCGGCCATATACTCGTCGAAGTCGGCCCGATTATAACAGACACAGATGACCTGCGTCATCGACGGGTCGTTTTCCAAGAAGGCCAGGAGGGTCCGCAGCGCGATGCGGGACGCGCGGCGGATGGGAAAGCCGTATGCGCCGGTGCTGATGGACGGGAACGCCACCGAGCTTAGGGCGTGGGCCGCGGCCAGCGTCATGCTGTTGCGGTAACAGCGGGCCAGCAGTTCCACCTCGCCTTGGGCGCCGCCATGCCAGACCGGGCCGACGGTGTGGATGACGTGCTTGGCGGGCAGCTTGTAGCCGCCGGTGATGACGGCTTGGCCCGTCTTGCAGCCACCGATGGTGCGACATTCTGCCAACAAGTTCGGCCCCGCCGCGCGATGGATCGCCCCGTCCACGCCGCCCCCGCCCAAGAGCGACGAATTGGCCGCGTTGACGATGGCGTCCACGGCCAGCGTTGTAATGTCGCCTTCGATAATCTGCAAACGGTAGTCGCGCATGGGTGGCTCCTTAGTCGGCTGCTGTGCAAAGACGCGGAGAAGAGAGGGAATGAGTCTCACGCAAAGTCGCCAAGAACGCAAAGCAGCAACAGACGCGCGATGTTGTCATTCCGATCGTCTGCGGGCGTAGCCCTCGGCGGGCTGCGTCATCACGTAGTGGTGCGAAGCACCGGAGTCTGCGCCGAGGAATCTCTCTGGCAT
>CAYJQA010000258.1:2937-7799 GCA_964372065.1 uncultured Litorilinea sp. | reverse complement strand
TGGCATCCCTACAGCGAGAAGGTCGGTGCGGGGACCTTGAACCCCGCCACCGTGCTGCGCGTGCTGGGACCGGAGCCGTGGAGCGTCGCCTATGTCGAGCCGTCCTTCCGCGCCGACGATGGCCGTTATGCGGAAAATCCCAACCGCATGCAGATGCACAACCAATATCAGGTCATCCTCAAGCCCGACCCCGGCAACCCCCAGGAACTCTATCTGGGCAGCCTGGCCGCCATCGGCCTGGACCCCACCCGCCACGACATTCGCTTCGTGGAAGACAACTGGGAATCGCCCGCGCTCGGCGCGTGGGGGCTGGGCTGGGAAGTCTGGCTCGACGGTCAGGAGATCACCCAGTACACCTATTTCCAGCAGGCGGGCGGCATCGCCCTGGACCCGGTCAGCGTCGAGATCACCTACGGCCTCGACCGCATCGTCATGTACCTGCAGCACAAGCGCACCGTGTGGGACATCGACGTCGACGCCAAACATCGCTATGGCGACGTCTACCGCGCGGCGGAAATCGAACACTGTGTCTACAATTATGAGTTGGCCGACGTCGACCGCCTCAAGACGCTCTTCGACATCTACCGCGCCGAGGCCGAAGCCTGCATCGCGCGCGGGCTGGTCGTCCCGGCCCACGACTATGTGCTGCGCCAAAGCCATACCTTCAACCTGCTGGATGCGCGCGGGGCCATCGGCGTCACCGAGCGCGCCAAATTCTTCGCCGCCATGCGCAACCAGGCGCGCGCCGTGGCCGAGCTATACACCAAGCAGCGCGCCCAGGCAGAATACCCCTGGCTCAACGACGGCGGCGGCGTGGCCGCGCAAGACCCGGCCGCGGTCAACCTGCCCGTCGCGCACACGGCCCAGGACTTCGTCCTCGAGCTTGGCTCCGAAGAACTCCCGGCCCAAGACGTGGTGGACGGCATCGCCCAGATTCAGGAGAAGCTGGCCGCGCTGCTAGCTACCTACCGCCTGGACTACCAAGCCCTGCGCGTCACCGGTGCGCCCCGGCGGCTCGTCGCCTATGTGACCGGCCTCGCCCCGCGCCAGAACGACGAAGTGGTGGAGAAGCGCGGCCCCGCCCTGGATCGCGCCTACGATTCTTTGGGGACGCCGTCCAAAGCCGCCGAGGGCTTTGCCCGCGGCCAGGGCGTCGCCGTCAAAGACCTGGTGGCGCGCGAAGGCTATGTCTACGCCGTCCGCACCGAAGCCGGTCTGCCGGTTCATCAGGTGCTGCCCGCGCTCTGCCGCGAGTTGCTGGACGGGCTGCGCTGGGGCAAGACCATGCGCTGGAACGCCAGCGGCATCAGCTATCCGCGGCCCCTGCGCTGGATCGTCGCGCTCTATGGCGACCAACCCGTCACCTTCACCTGGGCCGGGGTCACCAGCGGGACCACCAGCCGCGGCCCCCGCTTTGTGGACGCCGCCGCGGCCCTGCCGCCCGGCGAGTTCACCACCTTCCCCGTCCCCGCGGCCGCGGCCTACTTTGACGCCGTCGCGGGGCAAGGCATCGTCGTCGACCGCGGCCAGCGCCGCGCCCTCATCCAGCGCCTGGTCGCCGAGACCGCGGCGCAGGTGGGCGGCGCGACGCCCGCCGACGATGCGCTGTTGGACGAAGTCACCGACCTGGTAGAAGCGCCACAGCCGCTCCTGGGCCACTTTGAGGAAAGCTACCTGGCGCTGCCCATGCCCGTGCTCATCAGCGTCATGAAGAAGCACCAGCGTTACTTCCCGGTCCTGCGCGACGGCCAACTGCTGCCCAACTTCATCACCATCGCCAACGCCGCCAACCTGGCGCACCCCGAGGTCGTCACCGCGGGCAACGAAGGCGTCATCCGCGCCCGCTATGCCGACGCCGCCTATTTCTATCGCCAAGACACTGGCCGCACCCTGGAGAGCTTCACCCCGCGACTGGGCACGTTGACCTTCCACGAGAAGCTTGGCTCCATGCTGGACAAGGCCAAGCGGCTGGAGCAGCTCGCGCCCCGCATCGCCCACATGCTCCACGCGAGCGCCGAAGACAGCGCCGCCGTGCGCCGCGCCGCAGCCCTCGCCAAGTCCGATCTGGTCACGTCCATGGTCGTGGAGATGACCAGTTTGCAGGGCATCATGGGCGAAATCTATGCGCTGGCAGGCGGCGAGTCCCCAGCCGTCGCCCAAGCCATCCGCGAGCATTACCTTCCGCGCTACGCGGGCGACGCCAACCCCGCCGGCCTGCCCGGTCTGGCGCTCAGCCTGGCCGACAAGCTGGACAGCTTGGCGGGTCTCTTTGCCGTGGGTGCGATCCCCACCGGCAGCGCCGACCCCTTCGGGCTGCGCCGCGCCGCGCTGGGCATCGTCAACAACCTGCTGGCCGCGGGCGTCCACTTCTCCGTCGTCGACGGCTTGGCCGCCGCGGCCGAGTTGCAGCCCGTCGCCGTCAGCCAGGCGGCGCTGGCCGAAACCGCGACGTTCATCACTCGCCGCCTGCAGGGCGTGCTTGCCGACGCCGGCTACAACTTCGACGTGGTCGAAGCGGCGCTCGCCGTGCGCGGCAATGACCCCGTGGCCGCCCAGACCGCGTGCCGGGAGTTGCAAACGCTCGTGGCCCTGCCCGACTGGCCCGGTGTCTTCACGGCTTACGCCCGCTGTGCGCGCATCACACGCACGCTGGGCGACCACCTGGAACTGCGCCCGTCCGCCTATCAGGAGCAGGTCGAGCGCGACCTCCACGCCGCCTATACATCGGCGGTGGCTGCGCTGGACAAGGCCGCCGAACCGGCCGCTGTCTTGGGCGCGGAACTGGCGCGCCTGGCCGGTCCCATCAACGCCTACTTCGACAAGGTGCTGGTCAACGCCGACGCGCCAGAACTGCGCCAAGCGCGCCTCGCCCTGGTCCAGCGCATCGCCGCGCTGCCCGCCCGCGTCGCCGATCTGAGCAAGCTCCAAGGCTTCTAGCCCGCATCGCGTCCATAGGGCCGGTCAGGCGGCGCGACTGCCTGACCGGCCTTTTCGATTGGCCCGCCTAGTTCAGAGGGAAACCGACGATGTTTGTGGATTCCACACTGGCTGCCCGCCTGGAAGCCGTCCAAGCCTGGCGGGCCGCCCGCTATGCCCAAGCAGCCCTACAGCGCAGCCCCGCGCCCGCTGGCGGCGTGGTCACGCTCAACGGCGCGCAGCTCATCTACGGCGGGCCGCAGCGCCCCGTCAACCGCGCCATCGGCCTGGGCATGGCCGGTCCCGTCACCGCCGCCGACCTGGACGCGGTCGAGGACTTCTTTGCCGCGCGCAACGCCCCCGTGCTGGTGGACCTCTGCCCCCTGGCCGACCCCACGCTGGTCGAGTTGCTGGCGGCGCGACGCTATGCAGTCATGCGTCACACGACCGTGCTGGTCCTGGCGCTGCCCGCCACGTTGCCGCCGCGTGAACCCGTTGCGGGCGCGGACGTCGTCGTCACCCTCGCCGCCCCCGCCGACGCCGACCTCTGGCTCGACACGTCGGCGCGCGGCTTCGACGGGACAGACACGCCCGCCCCGCAGACGCTCACGATTCTCACGCCCAACTTCTACAGCGCCCAAGCGCGTTGTTATTTCGCTTGGTTGGATGGCGCGCCCGTGGGGACCGGCGGCCTGTATGACCACGGCGGCGTGGCCGAGCTTGGCGGTGCGAGCACTCTGGTTACCCAACGCCGCCGCGGCGTGCAGACTGCGCTGATCGCCCGCCGCCTGGCCGACGCCTATACGCTGGGCTGCGATGTCGCGCTGGTCATCACCACACCGGGCACGACCTCACAGCACAACATGCAGCGGCTCGGTTTTGCCGTGGCCTACACCAAGACCGTTTTGGCGCGTACCGCTGGATAATCGAGCGCCGTGCGCCCTAGAGGAATAGGCCGGTAATCGCCAGGACAACCATGCCCACGATGACCGTCGGCCACATGACGCGGCGCAGCGCCTGACTGCCGCCGATCAGTACCCAGGCCCCCTTGACCACCGTGTTGGCGAAGATCGCCAGCAAGATCGAAGTGCGGGCGATTTCCCCGGTCACTCCGTTCGAGCGTGTGCTTAGCTCGGCCATGGAGAGCACAATCGCGTCCACACTCGCCAACCCGCTGATCAAGCTGGACAGGTACAGCCCGGCGTCGCCGAGATACACTTCCCCCGTCCGCACCAGCATCAGCGTGACTGCGTAGATCGCCCCAAAGGTCAACGCCGGTCGCAGCTCAAACGGGTTGACCAGTTCGACTTCTCCGTGGCTGGTCGTGTCGCGCCGGCGCGCGAGATAGGTGGCATAGCCCAATACCGCCACGGCGGTCACCGTGAGCGGCGCCCAAAGCTGCGCCAGCAGTTCCAGATTCAGTACACCCACCAGCACCATCACGCGGCCATACAGCACAGCCCACGCCAGCGTAATCGCCAACGCATAGGGCGTCGCCAGCGCCGGTAGACGGCGGCTGCGCTCCGTGTAGCTCATCGTCACAGCCGTACTCGAGACCATGCCGCCCAGCAGGCCGGTCAAGGCAATCCCGTGGCGTGAGTTGAGGAACTTCATCAAGACATAGCCGCTGAAGCTGATGCCGGAGATGAGCACCACCATCAGCCAAATGCGATAGGGGTTGAGCGCATCGAAGGGCGGCGGACCAAAACTGCGGTTGGGCAGGACGGGCAGCACAATGGCGCTGATCACCGCAAACTTGAGCGTCGCGTAGATGTCCGCGCTGCTCAAGCGTTCGGCAAAGGCGTGCAGCGTGCCCTTGAGCGAGAGCAATACGGTCGTGGTGACGGCGATGGCCGCGGCCAGCGCATACAGGCCGTAATAGCAGACCGCGCCCGTGAGCAGCACGATCGCGCCAGGCGTGGTGACCGCGGGCACGAAGGGCTTCA
>CAYJQA010000258.1:2302-2927 GCA_964372065.1 uncultured Litorilinea sp. | reverse complement strand
CCGCCGATATCACCGGCGCGGCTCTGATTCACGTACCCGGTCAGGATCAACGCGCCGGCCAGCATGAGCACCGCCACCAGCGGCCAGGGCGAATCGGTCAGGTCGGAGAGCAGCGCGCCTGTACACCCGGCCAGGCTGATCAGCGTCATGGTACGGATGCCGGCAAAGATGCTCTGCCCGGTGCGGACGGCCGAAAACTCGCGCTCCAACCCGATGAGCACGCCGATCACCAGCGCGATGGCGAAACGATAAAACAGGCCGGTTGTATCGGCGGTGATAAGTGACGTGGGCACTATGAACTCCTGGCCTGGCCGCATGGCGGGCGGCATTGGGGGGTAAACGCGTCGTCGCCCTGGCGCATAGTGTACACCAGGGCGACGGCATTTTCCACCGACAA
Organism: uncultured Litorilinea sp.; assembly: GCA_964372065.1. Lineage (GTDB taxonomy): Bacteria > Chloroflexota > Anaerolineae > Caldilineales > Caldilineaceae > QEUY01. The sequence continues at coordinate 2,530 of CAYJQA010000258.1, read as the reverse complement.
GTCAGAGATGGCAGCGATGAAGGAGCAGCGTCACAGTCGGTGATACGAATTTTCAGGCCCGACGGCGACTGCGGAGTGCGATGATGAGTGATGAAGGCGGCGATGTTTCGGCAGTGGTGCATGTCGCCGTCGGTTGTCCATAGAATAAACGAAAACCTCTCCCGTCACACGCTCCCACGGAAGAGGTTTTTCCCTGGCCTACCGGTTGGGGGGGGGGGGCGGGGATTT
>CAYJQA010000258.1:1169-2292 GCA_964372065.1 uncultured Litorilinea sp. | reverse complement strand
CTCCCGGTGGGCGGGGACCCGGGTCAATTGACCTGGTCCCCCGCCAATGATTGACTTAGTTCTTCTTGGCGTTGTGCTTGATCGCCGCCTGGGCAGCAGCCAAACGCGCAATGGGAACCCGGAACGGGCTGCAACTCACATAGTTGAGACCCGTCATGTGACAGAACTCGATGCTCTTGGGGTCGCCGCCGTGCTCGCCACAGATACCCACGTGCAGGTCCGGCCGCGTGCTGCGACCCAGCTTGACGGCCATGTCGATCAGCTTGCCCACCCCGCCGCGGTCAATCTGCTGGAAGGGGTTGAAGGGCAGGATGCCGCTTTCCACAAACTGGATGAGGAACTTGGCCTCGGCGTCGTCGCGGCTGATGCCGAAGGTGGTCTGGGTCAGGTCGTTGGTGCCGAAGCTGAAGAACTCGGCCTCGGTCGCCATTTCGTCCGCCGTCACGGCCGCGCGCGGAACTTCGATCATCGTCCCGAACTTGAATTCGACGCTGGTCCCGGCCTCGGCGAAGACCTGCTTCGCCACCGCGTCCACCATCTCCTTCATGCGCTTGAGCTCGTTGACGTGCCCGGCCAGCGGGATCATGATCTCCGGCAGGACCTTGATGCCCTCACGCTTGACATGGATGGCCGCCTCCAGGATCGCGCGGACCTGCATCTCGGTGATCTCCGGCATGACGATGCCGAGCCGGTCGCCGCGCAGACCCAGCATGGGGTTGGATTCCTTGAGCGACTCGACACGCTTGAGGATGTCTTCCTTCTGGCGCACTTCCGCCAGCGCCGTGTCGATCTCGCTCAGGGTGTGGAAGTGCTGCAAGCGCACTTTCAGATCGGCCAGGTTCTGCACCAGCACGTCATAGGACGGCAGGAACTCATGCAGAGGCGGGTCCAGCAAACGGATGATGACGGGGTTGCCCTCCATCGCGCGGAACAAGCCTTCAAAGTCGCCGCGCTGCATGGGCAGCAGGCGTTCCAGGGAGGTGACCCGGCGGGCCTTGCTGGTCGCCATGATCATCTCTTGGACGATGGGCAGCCGCTCTTCCTGGAAGAACATGTGCTCGGTGCGGCAGAGGCCGATGCCTTCTGCGCCATAGCGGCGCGCGCGCTGTGCATCCTTCGGATA
>CAYJQA010000258.1:0-1159 GCA_964372065.1 uncultured Litorilinea sp. | reverse complement strand
GGCCCACACACCCAGCGTGCGGATCTGGTCGGCCCAACCCAACAGGATGATCAGGTCGGTTTCCTTCTCGAATTCCGGGTCCTGGGTGTCCAGTTGGCCCAAGAAGACTTCGCCGGTGCCGCCGTCGATGCTCAACCAGTCGCCTTCGTGTACCTCAATCGCGCTGTCATCACGCTGCACCACAAACAGCCGCAGATCTACGCAGATTGCCAACGCCTCAGCGCCACAGACTGCCGGCGTACCGAACTGGCGGGCCACCACGGCCGCATGGCTGGTAGCGCCGCCGCGGCTGGTCAGAATGCCCTTGGAGGCAATCATTCCATGCACGTCGTCGGGCTTGGTTTCCGGGCGGACCATGATGACGGCCTTGCCCTCTTTGCCCCACTTCTCCGCCGTATCGGCGTCAAAGGCGGCCACACCCACGGCTGCGCCTGGGCTGGCATTGACGGCCTTCTCGACCAACAGCCGGCCGGCCACCCGCGCAGCCCGCTTGGTGGTGTCGGCGAACTGCGGGTGCAGCAGCATGTCCACCTGTTCGGGCTTGACACGGTTGATGGCCGTCTCTTTGTTGATCAACCCTTCGTTGACCAGATCCACCGCGATCTTGATCTCGGCGCGCGCCGTGCGCTTGCCGTCGCGGGTCTGGAGCATCCACAGCTTGCGATTCTCGATGGTGAACTCCACGTCCTGCATGTTATGGAAGTGGTTTTCGAGTTTGTCGCAGATCGCCAGGAACGTCGCGTACGCTTCGGGCATATCCTTCTCAAGCTGGGCGATGGGCAGGGTGTTGCGGATGCCCGCCACCACGTCTTCGCCCTGGGCGTTGATCAGATAGTCGCCATACAGCAGCTTCTCGCCGGTGACGGGGTTGCGGGTGAAGGCGACGCCGGTGCCGCTGGTGTTGCCCATGTTGCCAAAGACCACCATCTGGATACTGACGCCCGTGCCCAGGTCGTGGCGGATGCCGGTGGCGTTGCGATAGTCAACGGCGCGCTTGCCAAACCAGCTATTAAAGACGGCGCGCGTCGCCAACTCCAGTTGCTCATAGGGGTCTTGCGGAAAATCGCGGCCGGCGAAGGCGGTAATTAGGCCCTTGAAGCGTTCGGTGATGCCCTGCCATTCCTGGGCGGTCAGCTCGACGTCAAGTTTGACGCCGCGC
>CAYJQA010000257.1:5706-7800 GCA_964372065.1 uncultured Litorilinea sp. | reverse complement strand
AGCAGCAGACACTCTTGCAGCGGCCGTGTCGCCAGCATCTGCACGTTGATCAGCCCCAGCGCGCGCGACGGCCCCACATAGGGCGCGGGCCACTGGGTCCAGTGCGGCTCGCGCATACTCGGCACGCCCTGGTTAATGACCCGTTTGACGCTCTGCAGCGGGATCACGATCTTGAGCGTCGCCCACTGCACCACCACGGCGTTGCGGTCGATCCAGTAATCCAGCGAGAAGGCCGCCCAGGTCCGGTAGGCCACATAGGCCAGCAAGGGCAGACTCCCCACCGCCAGCAGGATCAGCGCGAACTTGATCCAGTCGACGGGCCGCCGCTCCATCCAAATGAGCAACAGCAGGTCGACCAGGACGATCCAGATCGCGACCGTCAACCCTTCCCAGCGAGTCTGGTCCTGCCAAGGCTTGAATACCATAATACGTGCGCTGCCTGCCGTCTACTTTGCGGTGGCGACCGCGCCGGTCCACTGCGGCGACCAGCCGGCCAACTCACTCAAGAACGCATAGTCGGTCATGTCGAGCGTGATGGGCGTCACGCTTACATAGCCGTGCTTCACGGCCCAGAGGTCCGTGCCGTCGTCGGACCGGTCGATCGGCCCTGTCCCGCCCAACCAGTAGTAGCGCTGCCCATTGGGGTCGCGGCGCTCCACCATATCCCCCGCCGCCGGATAATGACGGCTGCCCATGCGCGTGATGTGTACCCCGCGCCACGCCGACGGCGCGAGCGCCGGCACGTTGACGTTGAGCAGCGTGCCGTCCGGCGCAGCCTTAGCCAGCGCCAGTTCGCCCAGCTCGCACGCCACGGCCGCGGCCTGCGCGTGGATGGCAGGCAGGTCCACGCCTTCGGCGTCGGCAAACGGCCCGCTCACGGCGATGCCGGGGATCCGCTTGATCACAGCTTCCATGGCGCAGGCCACGGTCCCGCTGTAGGTAATGTCCACGCCCAAGTTGTAGCCGAAGTTGATCCCGCTCACCACCAGGTCGGGGACCACGCCCAACGCGCCGCCCGCGGCCAGCGCCACGCAGTCGGTTGGGCTGCCTGTAGCCGCGTGGGCCACACTTCCATCGGCCAAGCGCGTCTCGGCAATCCGCAGCGGAATGTGCATGGTCTTGGCGTGGCTGGACGCGCTCCAGTTGCGGTCCGGCGCGAGGACGATCACCTCGCCCAGCGCCGCCAACCCTTGCTTGAGCGCCAACAGCCCGGCGCTGTGGACCCCATCATCGTTGGTAACCAGAATCGTCGGCCTCATCGTGCCTGTCTCTAGGGTGAATCTTCCGGTTTGTGACGCACATAGACGCGCACTTCCGGCGTCTCAAAGCTGTTGCCCGCGCGGTCAGAGACCTTGACCTTGATCAAGTGTCCCTCAAAGTAGACACCATTGGCGGTCCGCACCGCCATGAACCCGTCCTCATATTCCAATGAGCGCCCCGGCTGCACATCCGAGTCCTCGCTCTCGAAGCCCAACCAGTTTTGCGTCCCCGCCGCCTCGACCTGGCCCACATCCCGCATGGTGATGCGCCAGCGCTCGTTATAGGGCGCGACCGTGCTCGTCGCGATGATGCTGGAGTCGATGGTGAACTCCACGCGGTCCACCGCCCAGGTGTCGTTGGGCAGGACGTTGATGTTGATCTGCTCGTCGTTCTCCATCACATAGAGTTGGTCGGGCTTTGGCTCACTGATGACCGCGGTCGGTGGCGTGTTGTCAATCGTGACCGGCGTCGTCCACACGCGCGGGCCGTCGCCGCGGTTCACGGTCAGCCGCAGCGTGTACAGCCCCTCCTCCAGCCCGGTCGTGTCAAAGACCTCCAAGACACTGTTGACGACCTCGTTGCCGTGTTCCGGGCCGATCTGTGTCCACTCGCCCGGCTCCACCCCGCGGCCATACTCCAGCCGGTACGCACCGCCGCGCGCATTGCCCTTGATCTCAAAGACGCCGCCGATATAGCCGTTGAGCGTTGGCTCGATGATGGCCGCGTCCGGGTCAAAGTCGTCCAGACTCACCACCGACTGCTCGGTGGGCGGCTGGTCAATGCCGTTGTCACGCACCCAGTCCGCCGCCTCGGACGGCAAGATCTGATAGGTGG
>CAYJQA010000257.1:0-5696 GCA_964372065.1 uncultured Litorilinea sp. | reverse complement strand
TCTCAATCCGTTCGGGCGGCGTCAGCGGCGACGCCAGCTTGCCCGTTTCTCGATCAATGTCGAACGTCTGCCAGATCGTATCCGAGAGCGTCGGTTCCGTCCCGCCCACAAAGATCTCGGCGCGTTGGCTGGAACCGGGGCAGGCTTCGGTCGGCAGCAGACCGGACGGCACGCACACCGTACGCGTCGTCACACCCGGCGGTCGATCATACCAGATCGCGGGCAGCCCTTCGTGATACTTGCGCATGATCGTGTTCCAGATCGGCGCGGCCCCGTCCAACCCGCTCACGTTTTCCATGGAGGTGTTGTCGGTATTGCCCACCCACACGCCCACGGTCAGTTGCGGCGTATAGCCCATGGTCCAGTTGTCTTTCCACTGGTTCGTGGTGCCCGTCTTGCCGGCTACCCGGCGATCCGGCAACGTCACCGGCGAGTTGGCCCCAAAGGCAGGCGCACGCGCGACATCATCGCTCATGATGTCGGACATGATATAGGCGACTTCGGCGCTGAAGATGCGCTCAGCCTCCGGCGCTTCATACTTCTTCAGCACCGTCCCCGTGCTGTCCAACACCTGCAGCACCGACACGGGGTTGAGCGTGCGGAAACCTTCGCGCCGTTCGTCCGCCAACACCGGCTCCCCCACCATCACGCCCTGATTGGCGAAGGTGGTGTAGGCGTAGGTATGGTCCAGCAGCGACACCTCGCCGCCGCCCAAGACGAGGCTCAGCCCATAGAAGTTGAGGCCGCGGTCCAGGCCGTTGATCCCCATGCGGTGCGCCATCCGCAGCGCGTTGGCGATGCCGACCTGGTCCATGACCTTGATCGCCGGGATGTTGTATGACCGGGCCAGCGCGTTGCGCAGCGACACCGGGCCGTGATACTGGCGGTCATAGTTCTCCGGGCGATAATAGGAGCCGTCCGCCTGGGGGAACGCCGTCGCCACGTCCAGGATCATCGTCGCCGGCGTCAAGCCCTGTTGGAGCGCCGTCAGATAGACATACGGCTTGAAACTCGACCCCGGCTGGCGCTGCGCCGTCGCCACGTTGACCTGCCCGTCAATCTCCTCATTGTTATAGTCCAGCGACCCCACCATCGCGAGGATTTCGCCCGTGTCGTTCTTGATCGCGACCACCGACGCATTACTGGCCTTCTTGCCCTGCTCCGCCAACCGCGCCACCTGCTCGCGCGCCACCTGCTCGGCATACTGCTGGAGGCCCACATCCAGCGTGGTGTAGATGGTCAGCCCCTTCTTCCAAATGTAGTAAGGGTCCGCCGGCGTGTTGTAGGTCCGCTTCACCTGGTCCAGCACATACAGGGCGAAATGGGGCGCGGTCAGGATGTCAAAGCGTTCCGCGACCGACTGCCGCAAGGTCAACTCTTGGGCAAAGGCCGTCTCGGCCTCTACCTGCGTGATGTACCCGGCCTCGGCCATCGCTTGCAGCGCGATGCCCTGGCGCTGCTTGGCGTCTTCGGGCGCGTCAATCGGGTTCAGCGCCGGATATTGGGGGATGGCCGCCAGCATGGCCGCCTCCGCCACATTCAGCTCCGTGCTGCTCTTGCCGAAATAGACCTGGCTCGCCGCCTCCACCCCATAGGCCAGGTTGCCGTAGAAGTTGTAGTTGAGGTACCACTCCAGGATGCGCTCTTTCTCGTAGCGCCGGGTGACCTCCATCGCGAGGACCACCTCTTTGATCTTGCGCGCATACGATTGCTGCGCCCGTTCTTCCACCGGGATAATCACGTTCTTGATCAGTTGCTGCGTGATGGACGAGCCACCCTGCACCTCGCCGCCCTGTAAGTTCGAAGCAAACGCGCGCAGCAGACCGCGCAGGTTGATGCCGGGATTCTCCCAGAAGTTGCGGTCCTCCAGCGCCACCGCGGCTTTAACGATCCACGGCGAGATCTCATTCAGATGCACATTAGTGCGGTCGCCGCGGAAGGGGCGCGGGTCCACACTCTCATACAACAGAAATTCGCCGGTGCGGTCATAGATCCGCACCGTCTCGAACTCCTCCTGCTGCGATTCGATGACGCTGGCGTCCGGCAGTTGGGCGGCATAGCTCTGATAGACGCCGAAGACCACCGCCACGCCCGACCCCACCAGGATCACCGTCGTCGTGACCAGTACCGTTACCAGCGCCAACAGGCTCTGGCCGAACCAAAACCACGGCCGCGGCCGGTTCTGTACACTGCGCGCCCGCTTGCGCCGGGAGATTAGAACTCTATCGTGTCGCTCTAGTCGTTGCATGCACCCTTACTCGGTTCAACATTTCTCCAGCACCAGCAGATGGCTGATGCCAAAGACGGTCAGCGGCGACCGTTCCAGCGCATAGGTCAGCCGCCGCAGCAGTCGCCCCCACGCGGGCCGCCGGACCAGCAGTTTGTCATAGCCGGGATAGACTTGCGTGTGATAAACCACGCGCACCGGCAGCCCCGTGAACAGGCCGCGCAGCGCTTCCGCCGTATACGTCCGCACATGCGGAGCCAGCCGGTCGCGCAGGCTATCCGGCAGATAGTTGATCAGTGGCGTATTGCCGAAATGATAGACCCCGCACCAATAGTGGCCGTGCGTCTCGAACGGATAGAGCCGGTTCGGCGCAAAGATGACCATGCGCCCGCCCGGCTTGAGCACGCGCGCCATCTCCGCCGCCGTCGCGCGGTCGTCGTCCACGTGCTCGATCACCTCGTGGCTGAGGATCAGATCGAAAAGGTTGGCGGGATAGGGCAGCCGTTCGCCCACGGCCAGTTGCAGCCGCGCGCCGGGCGCGGTTGCCACAGCCTGCACCAAATAGTCCGGCTCCACGTCAATCCCGTACACCTCGCCGGCAAACGGCTGCAGGGCGCGCACGTACATACCCACGCCGCAGCCTTCCTCCAAGATGCGCCCCACGCGCGCTGCGCCGGACGGCAACCCCCATCGCAGGATCATGTCTAGCCGGCGCTGCTGCCCGGCGCGCCAAACAAAGCTTGGATTGCCGCGGCGCGCCGCCAGATCGTGCTCGCCCACCGGAACGTGATTCAACGTCATCGCGCCTCGCCCGACGCTAGGTTACGGCTTTGTGCCCACATGAATCGCCACCGACCCCAGCATCGGTTCTTCGTAAACAACGTTCCGCAGCCCGGCTTGTTCCATCTGATGCCGGAACAAGTCCGGCGCGGGGAACGCCACCGTGCTGTGCGGCAGATACCGATAGGCTTCCGGGTCGCCGCTGATCAGCCCGCCGATCAACGGCATCAGGCGGAAGAAATAGAGCTGGAACAGCGGCCCCAAGACCGTGTTGCTGGGCGGCGTCGTCTCCAGACAGACCACGCGGCCGCCCGGTTTGGTCACGCGCGCCTGCTCACGCAGCGCCGCCACCCGGTCCACCACGTTCCGCACCAGGAACCCGCTGACCACCGCGTCGAAGGTATTGTCCGGAAACGGCAGGTGATAGGTGTCGCCCTGCACAAATGGCAGCGTCGCCCGCGCCGGTTGCAGATGCCCCACCGCCATCATCTCATAGGTGAAGTCCGCGCCCACCACCTTGAGGTGCGGCAGTCGCCGGCGCGCCGCGGCCGCGATGTCGCCCGTCCCCGTGCCCACATCCAGCAGCGCGCCCCGCGCCGGCAGGTCGCATAGGTCCAATAACTTGGCGCGCCAGCGAATATCTTGCCCGCCCGACATGATGCGATTCATCAGGTCATAGGTGGGCGCAATGCGCGCAAACATGCGGTTCACATAGACCGGCTTATCCTCCGGCATCGGCAGCGCCGTTTGTCTCACACTCACCCCGTCCATCCATCCACCTCTGTCGTGCCGCGTCCCGCTGTCATTCCGAGTGTCCCACGCCGGTTCCGGCGCTAAGCACGCGAGGACACGTTGGTTTTTGTAGCCGCCCGTGCGGTTGGAAAACCGCACCTACGATCAGCGTGTCCTTAGAAGGTGTAACCGAGGAATCCCGGTGCCACGCACCGAAAAAGGGGATGCTGCGCTATCGCTCAGCATGACGAACCGCCCTCTCTGTGTTCCTTTGTGTCCTTTGCGGCGCATCCTTCTCTCCGCTCTTCTTTGCGTCTTGGCGTGAGCCTGTCTTCTCTCATCTTTGCAGCGCCGCGCGCGCTGCGGCCGGGTCGTCGGCCAGGACGGCATCCACCCCCAGCCGGCGATAATAGCCCATGCGCTTGTGCGGTTCCGTATCCAGCGGGGCCACCAAACACCCCATCCGGTGCGCCCACGCCACATACGCCGGATTCAGCAGCACCAGCGGCCAAAACGGCCCCTGCAACTGCACGCCCGGTCGCGGGACCGGGTTGAACAGCGTAATCTCGCCGATGGGCAGGTCGCGACTGACCGCCTTGACCGCCTGCACCAGCGAACGCTGAAACGAGATGAGCGCGGTCCGCGTCAGCGCGTCAAAGCGGTCCAACAAGGCGACCAACTGCTCGGCGTAGCGCCGCTGCACAAACCGCCAGTCTTTCAATTCCACCAGCAGTGGCAGTTGCCCGCCGACGGCGTCGAGTAAGGCTTCCAGCGTCGGGATGCGCTCATCGCCGTAGCCGCCCCCCTGGTGTGGCTCGGCCAGCCGCAGCGTCTGTAGCTCCGCCAACGTGCGCGCAAACAGCGGTCCCCGCGCACCGGTCATCCGCCCCAAATGGTCGTCGTGAAAGACCACGATCTCCCCGTCGACGGTGACATGCAGGTCGAATTCCACCGCATCCGCGCCCAACTTCTGCGCCGCCAGGAACGACGCCAACGAATTCTCCGGCGCGATCAAGGGGGCCCCGCGGTGACCGATCACCAGCGGCGGCAACCCGTCGCGCCGCCTCGTCTGCAAGCTGTTCCAGTCCATGCCCCTGCTCACTGCCGGCCAGTGGGCATCAACGCCCCGCTCCGGCATGACATTCTACCACGGGCCGGGCGCGCGGACACCTTCCGGGTCGCCGCGTGATGACCCGGAACGCCGCATTCGGCGCATCTTGCTTTGCGCGCAAGCGTCAATTGTCCGCCCGCGGCGTCGCCAGGACCGACGCCGCGCGACACACTACACCGGCCGGTGCGTCAGCCCTTCACCGACCCGGCCGTCAAGCCACCCACCAGATACCGCTGGAAGATGAGAAAGATGAGCACGATGGGGATCGCGCCCACCAACGACCCGGCGGCAAAGATGCCCCAGCGGTTGGCATACTGGTTCTGGATGAACAGGCTCAGCCCCACCGCTAGCGTGTACTGGTCGGACGTCTGCAACATGATGCGCGCCAGCACATACTCGGTATAGGTGGAGATGAAGATCAACAGACCCACCACCACCAAGATTGGCCGCACCAGCGGCAGGATAACCAGCCAGAATGTCTGCCAATAGCTCGCCCCGTCCACCGTCGCGGCTTCGTCCAGGTCGCGCGGGATCGAGTCGAAGTAGCCCTTCGCCAGCCACGTATTCACGCCCAACACGCCGCCCAGATAGAGCAGCAGCAGCCCCCCATGCGTGTTGAGCGATAGCCACGGCACATACTCGCCCAACTGGCGCAGAATCACGAAGAGCGCCACCATATTGAGAAAGTTGGGAAAGACCTGGATCAACAGAATCGACTGCAATAGACTCCGCCGGCCCCGGAAACGGAAGCGCGAGAAGGCATAGGCCGACATCGCCGTCATGATCACCCCCAGCACCGTGGTAATGACCGCCAGCTTCAGCGAATTCATCAACCAGGTCGTGAAG
>CAYJQA010000256.1:6469-7803 GCA_964372065.1 uncultured Litorilinea sp. | reverse complement strand
ACGCTTGCCGTCGATGGCGGCTTTGAGTACCTTTGCGGCACGCTCCACGCCGACCAGCGCGGTCGGTGGGGCAGGGGTATAGGCAACCGGGTCGAGAAAGGCGCGCGCCGCGTCCTGCGTCGTAAAGCCGCGCTGGGCGAGCAGATGGGCCACCAGGGGATGACCGCCGACGGCCGCGGTCAGGTCGTCCGCGGGGGAACCAGGCTCCAACAGAGACCAGAGATCAGACATGGGGGCATCGGCCAATCATGCTAGAAGGCGAGGGTGGGGAGGTCGTCCAGCGTGAACTCCAGGTCGGCGGCGAGGAAGCTATCGTCCTCGACGTCCGTGAGTTCCGCCAGTTCGCCGGGCGCGTCGCCGCGGTCACAGCGGCTGCGATAGACGCAGAAGCGACAGAGACGCTCGCGATTCTGCTCCGTGTCGGCCACTTTGGGAAAATCCTCGTCGCCGCGTCCCGCGAGAATGTGGGCCAACATGCCGTGCAGATAGGCGCGGTTGGCGTCGTGCTGCGCGGCGCTGTTGGGAATGCGAATCGGCTGGGAGGGCGCGGCCGTGAACCAGTAGCGCAGTTCGACCTGGTGGGGCGCAAAGGGGCCGCCGGGCATGGCGTCGCCCGCTTCCACCAAGACGTAGGGATAGACGCGCGACTGTAGGCGGCGCTGGAGCGTGGCGACACTAGGGCGGCGCTGGCCGGTCTTCCAGTCCATGATCACGGCGCGCTCACCGGGCGCGATGGTCACCAGGTCATAGAGCGCGGCCAGGCGCAAGGTCCGGCCCGATGCCGCATCGACGAACGGGATCGATACATACTGCTCCGCCAGGGTGAGTTCGTCCGGCAGGTCGGTGGGACGATGGGCGCGATACTCGGCGAACCAGTCGGCGAGGGGCGGCGTCAGGCGCGCGGCCAGGAGATCGGGGTCGAGGCCGACCTCGGCGCGCTGGACCAGCCGGTGAAAGGCCGACCCCAAGCGCATTTGGTGCTCATGCTCTTGGACCGGGGACGCCTCCACCGCGGGCCAGGGCAACTGCTCGACATAACGCAGCCAAAAGCGGCGTGGGCAATCCTCGTACGCCTGGAGGCTTGACTGGCTGAAGGTGAAGTCGTCCGGCAGACCGGCGGCCGGAGAGAGGTGAGCAGCGTCCATGTGCGGCATGATAGCACAGTCAGGCGGTCCACCCAACTGCGTTGTCCAGTCTATTGCCCGGCCGCGACGCGGTAGACTTGCACGGTCGCCTGGGCTGCGGCGGCCCAGGTGAAGCGCGCGGCGTGGGCGATGCCCTGCGCCCCCCGCCCCCGCGGCGGCGCGGGGGGCAGAACGCAATTACAGGCCCCC
>CAYJQA010000256.1:0-6459 GCA_964372065.1 uncultured Litorilinea sp. | reverse complement strand
GGGCGGCCCCGCGGGGGTCATCCAGGATATGCCGGACCGTCTGCACCCAGGCGTCGACATCGTGGGGCGACAGCAGCGGGGCGACGTCGCCCCCGACTTCCGGCAGGCTGCTGACGTTTGCGGCCACGACCGGCGCGCCGCACGCCAGCGATTCCAGCACGGGCAGTCCGAACCCTTCGTAGAGGCTGGGCATGAGGAAGCAGTCCGCGGCGGCATACAGCCCCGGCAGGTCGGCGGCGGGGATATAGCCGGCGAACGTGACATCGTCGGTCAGGCCGAGGCGGGCGACGAGGCGGCTCACCGGCTGGAAGAGCCAGCCGTGCCCGCCGCCGATGAGCAGCCGGTGGCGATACCCCTGCGCCTTGAGGCGGGCGAGCAGTTCCAGCGCCAGCGCGTGATTCTTGCGCGGCTCCAGCGTGCCGAGCATGAGCAGATAGGGCCGATCCGGGCTGTAGCGGGCGCGAATGTCCGCGATGATCGCGGGCGGTTGCGGGTGGAACTGGGGATCGACGCCTTCGTGCACCACGTGAATCTTGGCGGCGGGAACACGGTAGACCGCGGTCAAGTCTTGTGCCGTGTGCCGGCTGACCGCGATGATCTGGCCCGCGGCGGCCACGAACAGCGGCATCGCGGTGCGCAGAAAGAGCCGGTTCCGCCAAGTGTGGTGTTGCGGATAGTGCTCGAAGATGAGGTCGTGCACCGTGAGGACGGTGGGGCAAGCGAGGCGCGGCAGCAGGTGTTCGGTGGCGTGATAGACGTCGCAGTCCGCCAGCGTGCGCCGCAGCGGCGCGTAGTTCAGCCGCGCGACCTGTGAGGCAAGCACGCTCAAGCGCCAGCCGATCTGGTTCATGGGCAGCGTTTGGGCAGGGAGTGACGCCAGCTCCGGCGGTACCGCGTGGCCGCTGTGCCGATTGTAGACCAGGCGCAGCGCGACCTCGGCAGCGCAGGTTGCGTGCAGCGCCGCCACCAACTGCGCGGTGTAGCGGCTTAACCCGGCGCGCTGGTGAACCGCGGGGCCGGCATCGACGGCGACTTGCAGCGGGCGCGCCATGGTGGCCTAGCTGCGCTCCAGGATTGCCAGGATACGGCTGGCGATCAGCTCCATCGCCACGCGGTTATTGCCGCCTTCAGGCACGATGATGTCGGCATAGCGTTTGCTCGGCTCCACAAACTCCAGGTGCATGGGACGCACGGTGCTGAGGTACTGGGTGACGACGGAGTCCAGCGTGCGACCGCGCTCCTGGATGTCCCGCTGCAAGCGCCGGATGAAGCGCAGGTCGGCGTCGGTGTCCACGTAGAGGCGCATGTCCAGCAGCTCGCGGAGGTCCGGCTCGACGAAAATGAGGATGCCTTCCACCAGGATGATGGGGGCCGGCCGGACCGCATGGGTTTCCGGACGCCGCGTGTGCTCCGCAAAATCGTAGGTCGGCACGGCGATCGCCTCACCGCGACAGAGGGCGCGGATATGGCTGACGAGCAGGGGCGTATCCAGGCTGTCCGGGTGGTCATAGTTGCAGCGGGCGCGTTCGTCGGGCGGCAGGTGGCTGTGGTCCCGATAGTAGCTGTCATGCTCCAGATAGACCATATGCTCCGGGCCGACCGCGGCCTGAATTTGCCGGCTGACGGTGGTCTTGCCGCTACCCGTGCCCCCGGCGACGCCAATCACGAACGGTTTATGCGAGAGTTGCGCGGTCATGGTGCTTGCTCGGGCAGGTTGGCTGGGCCGGGCGATGCCGGCGCAAGCGGCGTAGCGGCGGCGACGGTCGTCTGCACATGGTCAACCACAGCCTGCGCCGTGGCGGTCGAACCGGCCTGGACGACGACTGCGCTGCCGGTCGCGTCCCAGCCGGCCACCTGGATCAGGGCGGCCCCGGTGGGTCGGGTGTAGCCCGCCGCGCCCACCAGAGCGACGGCGATGCCCAGCCATGCCAGCCACGGCTGCGGAAAGCTGGATACGCTCAGGGCTAGGGCCGGTATGGGGGTCAGGTGCAGGTCGAGACCGCCGGTCAGCGGCACGGTCAACGGTTGACCCGCCAGGACTTCGGTGGCGAAAACCGGCCCGACGGAGTCGCTCTGATATAACTCGACGCGGAACTCCGGCGTGCTGCCGGCGCAGATAATCCGCAGCCCGGCACCCACGGACGGCACGAGCAGCGAATCCTCGTCGCCGGGCGCGGCACAGGCGATTCCAGCCGCGATGGCGGCGTCGCGGCGACCGGCGCTGTCGGAAGTCGTCAGCCAGAGGCCGGGGCGGTAGCCGTCGACGTGGACGGTCGCCGGTCCGATGGCATAGTCGCCGCCCGGCTGCGGACGGAACACGCCCTCGTGTTCGCCCAGGCGCACGACCAGGCTCACCTCGGCGTTATCGCCGGTGGGCGGCGCATAGACGATCTGGAGGTTGTTGAGGCCGTCGCGATAGACTGCACCGGGAGCAAGGAGCGGCGGGACACTCTGCCAGCCCAGGAGCAGCGCAGCCACTACGCCGGCCAGCGCAATCAGCAGACCGGCGGGCAGCAGCACGCGCAGGCGCAACGCGCCGGGGTTGCGCAGACAGACGAAGACACTCTCGACCGCGGACGGCTGTGCTGCCGCCGCGGCCAGGTCGCGCCGCATGACGCTGTCGAAGCGGGCCGCGGCGTAGGCGGCAACGGCGGCGCTGACTGCGCCGGTGGACGCGGCCACGTTTAGCTGCCGGTGGGCGTGTGCGGGACCGCGTCTCGCGTCCAGCGGCGCGCCAGGCAGACTGGTGAGGGCTGGGGCGTGCGTGCGCCAGCCCGCGATCTGGCGTACCGTGGCGATGGCTTCCGCCAACTGGGCGGCAATGGCGGTCGCCGCGGCCAGCAAGCACAGCCACAAGAGCGGGCTGTGCATAACGTCGTGGAGTCCCAACCAGACCAGAACCTTGCCCCATACGCCGTGGCGGCTCGCCGCGGACGCCAGCCAACGGGCTGCGCCGCCCGTTTCGCCGAGCAGTTGCGCGGGTAGCTGGGGGAGCAAGAACAGCGCCGCGACCAACACCAGGGACAGCGCCAAGAGGGTCAGGGACAGCCAGGGATGCAGCAACAGTCGCCAAGCCCGCGCGGCCCAGGGCGACGGCGGTTTGGCAGGGTTTGGTGAGCTAGCCGCGAACACGCGTCGTTTGTTCCTCCTGACGCAGCCAGCGGCCGATCTCTTCCTCCAGATTGGCCAGCGGCGCGTGGCGCGTCGTACATTCGGGGATGGATTCCAGGAATGACTGGCCGTATTCCTTGCGCCAGACCCGGCTGTCGAGGAGCACCACGACGCCGCGGTCGCTGGCGCGCCGGATCAGGCGGCCAAAGCCCTGGCGGAAGCGGATGATGGCGTCGGGCAGCGTGTAGTCGCGGAACGGGTTCTCCAACTCGGCGCTGCGCGCGGCCACCAATGGGTCGCTGGGGACGGCGAAGGGCAGGCGCACGATGAGCAAACAGCGCAGTTCGTCGCCGGGCAGGTCGATGCCTTCCCAGAAACTGCGTGTGCCCAGCAAGACGGCCTTGCCGGCCTCGCGATATTCGCGCAGCAGCCGGCGTCGACTGCTCGCGCCGTGCTGGAGGACGGTGATGCCCAGGCGGTCGAGCGGCGCGCGAATCACCTCCGCGGTGGCGCGCAACTGGGCGTAGCTGGTGAAGAGCGCCAGGGTCGAACCGCCCGCGGCCACAGCCGCTCGGATGATGGCTTGTTCCACGGCGGGCTGGTAGTGGCTCTGATTCGGCTCCGGCAGGTCACTCGGCAGATAGAGCAGGGTGCTGCGCTTGTAGTCGAACGGGCTGTCTACCGTGGAGGCGGTAACGTCCCACAGGCCAAGCCGGTCGCGAATAAAGCTGAAGCCGGAGCCGGTCCGGAGGGTGGCGCCGGTAAAGACGACGCTGCGCTTGCCGTGGACCAGGGACTTCTCGACGGTTTCGTTGACGTATAGGGGCGCGGCCACCAGGATTGCTTCGGACACGCCTTCGTTGACTTCCAGCCAGGTCACAAAGTCGCCCGCGGGTGCGCCGGGCGGTTGGAAGACAATTTCATCCAGCCAGGCCAGGAGCGTTTCCAACTGATCGGCGGCGCCCTGCAGTTCTTGGAGGATGACGGCGCTGGCCTCTGCCAACCACCAGTTGCGCTCTTCCAGGTGCTGGATCAAAGCGGCAAGGCGGCGGTTGGCCGCGCGCAGGGCTTGGCCGGCTTGGTCCCACTGGATTTCCATTTCGCTCCAGGCGGGCTGCGTGCGGACGCGGCTGTCAAGTCCGAGCCGCTGCGCATAGTTGAAATCGTGGCGGATTTCTTCCTGGTGGCGCGCAAAGGTGAGGAGCGCGGCAGCGAACGATTTTAGCCGCTGCGCCGCGCCGCCGGCGGCGACGGCCAACATGCTGCATTTCTCAGTGGCGGCAAGATCGTCTTGGGTCACGGCAAGCTGCTGGGCGGCCCGCAGTAGGTCGCCGGTGGCCTGTAACCGCTGAAGCAATGCCGCGGCCAGCGCCCAGTCCACGCGATAGCTCAACTGGTCGGTGGCAGCTTCCTCCAGGTGGTGCGCTTCGTCCACCACGAGATGGCCGTAGGGGGGCAGGATGCGCCCTTCGGCGGCGATGTCCGCCAGCAGTAGGGCATGGTTGACGACGAGCACGTGGGCGCTCTCAGCCCGGCTGCGCGCCCGGAAGAAGAAGTCGACGAACTGGTCGCCGGACGCCATGCAGCGGTCATACGAACAACTGGCCGAGTCGGAGCAAACGCGGGTCCAGATCAGGCGTTCGGCGGGGCTGGGCAGGAATAGCTCGGTCACGTCCCCGGTGGTCGTGCCGCACAGCCAGATCAGCACCTTGGCGAGCACACGCAGTTCCAGCGTCGCGAGGGTGCGGCCCCGGTACCACTGATAGAGACGGCGCGTGCACAGGTAGTTGCTGCGTCCTTTGAGCAAGGCCGCGTTGGGCAGCGGCAAGCCCATTTCGGTGCAAACCGTCTGGGCGCGGGGGATGTCTTTGTCGAGCAGTTGCTCTTGCAGCGTAATGGTGTTGGTGGCGACGACGACGCGACGCTGGTTGGTCAGGCTCCAGAGTGCGGCGGGCAGCAGGTAGGCGATGCTCTTGCCCGTGCCGGTCCCCGCTTCGATGATCAGGTGATCGCCAACGTTGAGGGCGTGCAGCACGCGTTGGGCCATGTCGATTTGGCCTTGACGATGCTCAAAGTCGTCGCCATAGAGTTGCTGGAGAAGGCCGCCGGGCGCAAAGGCCGCCGCGAGCCGGTCATCGGCCACGGTTTGGGCCGGGCCGGCTGCATCTTCCAACAAAGAGCGCGCCACCGGGGACCAGTCAGCATCGAGCGCGGGGACTAGCACAGGCGGCGGCGCCAACCGTTGATCGGGATCGTTCACGGGCGGGAGCAACTCAAGCGGCGGCCAACCGGTCCCCTGGCCGCAAATGGACAAGGTGGTGGTCAGCCAGGCGGGCAGCTCGGCAACCCGCTGCAGCAAGTGGGCAAAGAGGTGCGCGGCCGCCTCGGCGTCGTCCAGAGCGCGGTGCGCTTCCGGCAGGGGTATGCCCAGGCTGCGGGTCAACTCGCCGAGACTGTAACCGGCGCGGCCCGGCAGCAGCATGGCGGCCAACTCGAAGGTGTCCTGTGTGGGCCGGTGAAAATTGACGCTCGCCGCCTGCAAGAATGAGAAATCGAAGGATGCATTGTGGGCCACGACGGCTTCCACATCGGGGCCGACAAAGGCCAATAGCTCCGGGATGACGCGGTCGAGCGTCGGCGCGGACGCGACATCGGCGTCGCGGATGCCGGTCAGTTGCGTGATGCGCAGGGGGATGGCGCGCTTGGGATTGACGAAGGTGACAAATCGTTCAAGGACACGGCAGCCAAATGCCCCCTCACCGGGGTCGTAGGCAAAACGAACCGCGCCGATTTCGATAATGACATCAACGCGTGCGTCCAGTCCGGTCGTTTCCAGGTCAAGGGCGACGAAGTTGCGCTTCGGCATGCCCATCCGTTCTAGGGGTAGTCCATGACGCTGTCCGTCCGCCATTATACCAGCCGTGGCGGCGCTTGGCGAATGGTCAATGCGTCCCGCCGTGGAGTAGCCCGATGCGCCGGGCGGCGTGCGTGCGATGGACGATCACAAATGGGTTTGGGGGCTTGACAAGGGCCGCATTGCATGTTATCGTTTGGCCCGTCTTACCGAGTTGGCAGCTTATTGCGCACGAACGCGAATCAGCTAAGTAGAGTAGCCGGACCCGAACGAACGATGAACCGCCAGTCGCCGCAGCACGAACGGAATATCTTGCAAAGCAAGCCGTCGCGTCGCGGTCGTCTGTTGACGTCCGTTCAAACCACTTTGATTGATAGCCCGCGCCAGTCCTGGCGTGGGTTTTCTTTTGGTGGTTATTTGTTTAGCTACTATTAATTTATCAGCGCTTCGCCATCCTGCGCAGCGGGCCGACTGATGCCTGGTTAATCCCAGAC
>CAYJQA010000255.1:0-7804 GCA_964372065.1 uncultured Litorilinea sp. | reverse complement strand
TGTCTTTCCGTGCGCAACCCGAGGAATCCGGGCATGTTATATGGTACGCCACGACCCCAGAAGGGGATGCTTCGCTGCGCAGTGCTGCGCACCACTACGTGAGCAGCATGACAACGATCTAGAGCCGGAGATACGAGTCGGTATAGATGACCTTGTTGAGCAGGACTTGGACGGTCTTGAAGATGGCGACCTGGTCCGGGTCCTGCATGTCCACGTCGTCCGGCTCCAACTCGCCCATCTCCAGCGTGCGGTCGTACAGGGTCAAGTAGAGCTGCCCCACCGCGGTGGAGCCATCGCGGCTTTCGACGATGCGGATCGTCTCCTTCAGTTCTTCGTCCAGAGGGTCGGCGATCATCATGTCGATGCCCGCGGCCATGAGCATGACCATGTAGACCCGGTTGAGCAGCGGGCGCATCTCATTCGGCACCGAATTAGACACATTGGACAACCCCACGCTCACCAGCGGCGGCGGGTCACCGGCGAACTTGAGCGTGCGGACGGCCTCGATGCACTCCGGGCAGTATTCCTGACAGCCGGAAACGGTCAGCACCAGCGGGTCGATGATAAGGTCGCGAATGTCCATGCCCACTTCCAGCGCGCGCGGGATCAATTGCTCTAGGGCAATCCCGACCCGTTCGTCCGCCTTGACCGGGATCATGCCGCTGCCCATGGTCAGCGCAATGAGCTTGGCCCCGTATTGCGCGGCCACCGGGGGCACGCTTTCCAGCCGGTCCGGGGACGCCGACGTGGAGTTGATGATGGCCTTGCCGCGCGCCACGCGTTTCAACCCTGCCTCGATCGCGGCCAGGTTGGTCGTGTCAAAGGAGATCACCGCGTCCGGCGCGCCCGGACACACTTGGTCCAGCAGCCACTCGACCACCTCCGGCCCATCTTTCTTGCGCGGCCCAATGTTGAGGTCCAACGCCTGTGCCCCGGCCGCGATCTGACGCCGGGCCAGGTTGGTAAAGAAGGGGCCGTTACGTTCGGCCAACGCTTCCTTGACGCGGGGCGAAATGATGTGAATGTTCTCGCCAATGATGTACATCGGGTGCCCTCCTCGGTGCAGCGGTCGATGGCATGGTGAGGTCGCCGGATGGCGGACCCCATGACGCGGGGTTATGCAGGGGCCAACTCGGCCAGGGCTACTTGCAGAATGTCGCGCACGGCGCGGTAGCTCACGGCGTCGTCGCCCAGTTCCACCAAGGGCGTGCCCTCGGCATCCAGGCTGGTGACGCCGGGATCGCTGGGAATCAGGCCGCCCAGCGGTATGTCCAGGCGGGCCACGGCGGCGGCCAGGGTGGGCGCTAGCTCGCCCTGTACCCGGTTGACCAGCAGGTACGCTTGTTTGATGTTGATGTCCAGTTCGTGACGCATTTCCGCGATGCGCCCGGCCGCGACGATCCCGCGCACGGTGGGGTCGGTGACGACAAACAACAGGTCTACATCGCGCGTCGTGCGCCGGCTGAGGTGTTCCATCCCGGCTTCGTTGTCGATGATCACATAGTCATAGGACCGGCCCAGCCGGTCGACGATATCGCGCAGGATGTGGTTGACCGCGCAGTAGCACCCCGGCCCCTCGGGGCGTCCCATCGCCAGCAGGTCGAGGTCGCGGCCTTCCACCAGCGCATATTCGATCTCATAGTCGAGATAGTCCTGCTTGCTGATACCCGGCCGGCCGTTGACCGCGCCGGTGACCTTGTTCACATTCGCCAGCATCCCTTCGCGAATGTCGCCGATGGTCTGCGTCAGCGGCAGCCCCACCGCGAGGTTGAGGTTGGCGCTGGGGTCGGCATCGATGGCTAGAATCGTCCCGGCGTGGCGAGCGACCAGCGCCTTGGTTATCATGGCCGCCACGGTGGTCTTGCCCACGCCGCCTTTTCCGGCCAATGCGATGGTAATGGTCATGGCCCCGCACCCTCCTTTATCTGTCAATCATCTATCCAAGCCGAAACTACATACAGCCGGTTGTTGTAGCGGCGGTTTTCCAACCGCCGTCCGGGCCGGTACGCACCGGCGCGCCCAGGGGGCTCCCGAAAACCGCCGCTACGGGAAGGCCCCTATTCGCGCGACCCGAGCAGCCGCGTGATGAGATGGCTGCCCAGCCCGGCCAGCCCGTCCGTGGTCAGATAGTGGCTGGCGCCGGCGTCAAACAGGACCTGGGCGCGCGGCGCAAACTCGTCGTCGCCCAGCCAGTAGACCACCGCCAGCTTGACGCGCGGCAGACAGGTGAAGCTGTAGCCGCGGTCGCCCACGTCCAGCGCCGCGCCGCCCAGCGTCACCGCGGCCGCGGCGAACGCGTCGCCGTCGTTGCCCAATGCGCGCGCCAGCACATCGCCCGAATACCCTTGGAACGCCTGGTGATAGAGCCAGCCGTCCGGCAGTTCGCGAAACGAAATCCACGTCCCCACCGGCGCGCTGCCGTCCGCCAACGTCAGATAGTAGAGCAGCAGCCCCTGGAGCGTGGTTCCCAGCGGTGCGGTCGCGCCGCCGGCATAGGCGAGCAGGTCCGGCCAGCCCAACCGGCAGCGCTCCCCCAGCAGGTCCAACGTGAACTCTTGCCGGTCGGCGCACCAGTCCGCGCCGGACAGCGCGGCGATCTGCGCCGGATCGCGGGCTAGGAGTCCGGCCCGCAGGTCCGCCAGGACCGGGGCGAAGCTTGTGGCCCACCCGGCGCGGCCCGGCGACTGCCGGAGCGCAGGATTGCGGTCGAAGACGGTGCGCGGCTTCATGCTGGCGTCGTTATCCCTTCCTGGTGGTTGGCGCGTTCACCGTTTCTGCCGTTCTCGATCACGGCCTGCACGGACGGGAAGCGGTTGATCTCCGTGTGCGGCAGGAACAGCGCGGACGTGAAGTTGTGATAGAACGCGTTGTCCGCCGAAAGCTCCAGATAGGTCATCTTGGCCGCGGCCGCGTCGATCCGGCGGCGTGCGTCCCGGCTGAGGTGGGCCAGATACGCGCCCTTGATGGCGGTGTTGCCCAGGAATTGGAAGCGGTCCCAGGGCAGGTCCGGCAGCAACCCGATCTGGATCGCCTTTTCGATGTTGATGTACTGGCCGAACGCGCCGCCGATAAGCACGTGCTGCACGTCCGCCGGGTCAACGCCCACGCTCTCGCACAGCACGGTGTACCCGGCGTAGATGGCCGCCTTGGCCCGCAGCAGGTTGTCAATGTCCACCTTGGTCAGCACGATGTCATGGCCGGACGCGCTTTCCGCCGCCCACGTCACCACGTATTCCGGCCCGTGTTCGCCGTCGCGCAGGCGCGGCGTGGCGAGCGTCCGCTTGAAGTTCCCGGCGCGGTCCACAAGGCCGGTGATAAACAACTCGGCCAGGAGCGCAATCAGCCCTGACCCGCACAGTCCCCGCGGCTGCCCGCCGCCGATGACCCGGTAGGTCGGTTCGTAGGTCGCACCGTTGATCCAGATTTCCTCGATGGCCCCGGTAGTGGCGCGCATCCCATGCGCTACCCCCGCGCCCTCAAAGGCCGGTCCGGCGGAACAGGCGCAGGTCACTAGCCAGTCGCGCGTGCCCAAGACCGTTTCGCCGTTGGTGCCCACATCCAGGAAGAGCGTCAACTCGTCGGCGTCGTCCAGCCCGGAACTCACTACGCCCGCGCTGATGTCGGACCCCACATAGCTGGCGACCCCCGGCAGACAGTCGACGCCCGCCGCGGGATGCACCCGCAGCCCCAGTTCGCCCGCCATGACCGGCTGTGGCCGGTTGGTGGTCGTGATGAAGGGCGCAAGCCGGATGGACTGCGGCGGCAGACCCAGGAACAGATGGATCATGGTGCTGTTGCCCGCCACCGTCACCTTGTAGATTTCGTCGGGGGCCGCGTGCACGCGTTGGGCGGCTTGCTCCAGCAACCGGTTGAAGGTCTGCACCACTAGCTCTTGCAGTTCGCCCAGCCCGTTATTCTTGCTTGCGTAGATAATGCGCGAGATGACGTCTTCCCCGCGTGCGATCTGGCCGTTGTAGTCCACGGCGCGGGTGAGCACCTTGCCGCTGGTCAGGTCCACCAGGTAGACGACGTTGCTGGTTGTGCCAATGTCCAGACACGCGCCCAACACGCGTCCGGTGTGGTCGCCGGGCACAAGTTGGAGCAGGCGCGCGGGGCCGTCGGGTCTGGCCCAGGTGTCGGTCTCCACAATGGCCGTCACGCGCCAGTCCGCATCGCGCAAGACGCCCGCCATACGGCGCAGCAGCGGCAGATCGATCACCAGCGACCCGACGCCATGCTCGCGGCGCAGCGCCCGTTCCAGGCGCGCCCAGTCGTCGGTCTGGTCGTCGAGGGTGGGCGGGTCCAGTTCCAGGTAGAACGCCCGCACGCTCTGGTCGCGGCGCGGGTCATAGTCCGGCGGGACCGGCAGATCGACCGCGGTGCGGTCGGTGGTGAGATGGCGCTCGATCTTCTCCGGGGGCAGCACGCGGATGGCGACATCGCCTTCGATGATCGTCTGGCACGCCAGTGCCTCACCGCGGGCGATGTCCGCCGCGGACATGCGCAGCGTAGAACGACGGCGCACCTGCCCCTGCTCCACGACCACCGTGCAACGCCCGCACCGGCCCTGCCCGCCGCAGGGGATCGCCAGGTCCAGACCGGCCAGCGTCGCCGCCTCCAGCACCAGCGTCCCCACCGGTGCGGTGACGGTTCGGTTATCAGGTTGGAAAGTAACGCGACAGTCTGACATAACGCAATTCAATCCCGGTCAAGGATGGAGGGTCATTCCGACGAGTCTGCGAGGAGGAATCTCTCCGGTGCACCGTGACGCGCACGCAGCGCAGAGGGATTCCTCGGCAGGAGCCTCGGAATGACATCTCACACGCTAGGCCATTACCTTCAGATAACCGGGCAGGTCTACCGCCTCGCGTGGGCCGACGCGGATTTCCCACCCCGGCAGTTCTTCTTCCAACTCGCCCGACAGCACCGCGACCTGGCCGGGGATGATCAGCTTGCGGTGGGCGACCTTGCTCGCCGCGTCGGTGGTCTTCATGCCCTTGGCGATGGTGGCGGCGTCAAACTTGCCCGCGGCCCAGGCCGTCAGCACGCTCATGCCCTCGGCGTCGGCTACCAGCAGCCAACCGGGAATGCCCGACCCGTCGACTTCGTTGGCGACGCTAAAGTAGGTGATGGAGAAGTTCGTCGTGACCATCAGCGGCGCGTCCGGGCTGGGGTCGTTGATGGCATACATCCCCGGCTGCACCTGGATCGGCTTCTGCGGGTCGGTGAAGATATTGGCGCGCAGCACCAGCAGGGCATAGGCCAGGGCCGGGCTGAACCGGTCGAGCACCACAAAGCCGCCATACTTGGCGATATGTTGGCCGGCCAGCGCGGCTTCGTCGTCCGGGTTGCTCACGCCCTCACCCGTAAAGGTAAGCAGGGGGAAGCCCAGGTCGCGGACGCCCTGCTTGAGGGCCAGCCGGCGCAGTTGGGTCATGCCCGCCAGCGAGCCGCCAAAGTCGCGGCGGTCGAGGTCGAGCACCAGGTCTTGGACGCCCGCCGCCTGGATGCGGGCGCTGAGTTGCTCCAGTTCGTCCAGGGTGGCCCCCCGGACTGCCAGCGGCAGGCGATATTTCTTGGCTAAGGCCGCCATCGCCTCCCAGTTCTGGGCATTCGCGCCCACCAGCAGCGGCTTGGCGTCGGGCGCGGCCAATACGCCGGCCTCCAGCACCGCGACATCCTCGGCGACGAGGACCAACGGCCCGTGGTTGGCGGCGGACACCGCCGCGACACACTGCTTGAATTGGGCCGGGTCGCGGGTGTCGCTCTGCACGGCCATGCCGTCAAAGCGCAGGTCCAGACCGACATAGTCCACGCGATAGACGTCGACCTGGGCGGCTAGGGCCTGCACCTGGTCCAGGGGTTGGTTGTCACGCACACGCACAAACAGCCCCGGTTGGTGATAGAAGGTCTTTTCATGGCGGAAGAGCACCGTCTCATTGCCGGCGGCGGTCTGGTTGCCGTTGCGGCTGACGGTAATCAGGCGGACGGGCGGGGCCGCGGCGGCCTCCAGTTGGACTTTGGCCGCATCGCTGACGTAGGGGCAGGCCGCCAACTCGGCTTGTTTGGCCGCCAACTTCATGGCGAAGGCCAGACATGTGGGAAAGTTGCACTCCTTGCAGTTGGTCTGCGGGAGCAACTTGTAGATCTGGAGTCCTGTCAGTGCCATGTTGGATTCGCTCCTGTCGAGGGTCGCTCGCGGCGTCTAGCGGGGCCGCGGCGACCGGACGATCGTTAGGTGGGGCCAGTCGCGTTAGGCCGCGACGGCTTCCGGCTGTGCTTGGGTCATCAGCGCGGCGATGGTGCGGTGGACTCGCTGCAGCGATTCCGGATGGCGCAGCGCCACGATGTTGG
Organism: uncultured Litorilinea sp.; assembly: GCA_964372065.1. Lineage (GTDB taxonomy): Bacteria > Chloroflexota > Anaerolineae > Caldilineales > Caldilineaceae > QEUY01. The sequence goes on along the minus strand of CAYJQA010000255.1, from coordinate 1,450 downwards.
CGCCCGCCTCGATCAACAGGGTCGCGGTCAGCGTTTCCCAAAGGATGGCGCGTTCCCGCCACTCTCCCCATTCCGCCGGGATGCCCTCGCCCACCTTGGCCTCTTTGGTCTTCCAGGCTTCCTCGCCCGGCGACACCAGCATGGGCTGCTGGGTCATGCTGTCGCCTTGCAGGGCCGCGATGCGCAGCCGTTCCATGACCGAGTAGCCATACTCGATCCCGTAGCCCAGCGCGCCCGTGGACGGATCCATCAAGATGCGGTCCAGCGGCAAGCCCATGTCCTGAATCAAGATGATGAGTTGCTTCGCCAGGTTCACGTCCATAGGCGTGCGTGAGTTGACCAGATGGCCGTGGGCCAGCGCAGCGGCGACGATGGTGCGATAGTTCTTGTCTTCGCAGACGCCCAGCACCAGCCGTTCGCCCTTGCCTTCTTCGGCCACGGCAACGATCAGTTCGTTGTCCTTCTCGGCCTGCCCCGGTCCAAAGACGATCAGCGGCAGACCCGTGGCCGCCAGCACTTGGCGCAGGGCGTTCCTGGCTGCCTGGGCGCTATCCTCGGCTGCCAGCGTGAGCAGCAAGAGGTCAGCGCCCGCGGCTTCGGCGGCCTTGGCCCACGCGGCGGGGTCATTGGCGGCGTCGCCCCAGGCTTCCATCAGAAGCGGGGACCAGTCCTTGGGTCGCCGGCTCTTGATCTCCAGCGCGACCAGGGGCTGGTTGGGGATTTGTCCTTCAAAATGTAGAAACGGCAGGGTCGTCTCACCGCCGACAGTGACCACCGCGCGGCGTGTGCCGCCTTGGCTGGCCGTCGCGCCCAGCGTGACCTGACGTACCTTGCCGGTCCACCGTTCAGTTGGTATGCGTACTGGCATCGAGTAGACTCCTTCGCTGCGATCGGACGGCACAAGTAGATGCGAACGAAATCGGCGCAGGGACCGCTTGGTCTGGCATCGGGGGGTGTCCGGGCCAAGCGGTCGCCTGTACGTCACCCTGGCCCTTCGCTAGAAGATCGGGGGCATGGCCAGGGCGGGGTGGTTGCGGGCTTCCAGGAAGGCGAGCAGTTCCTCCACGGTGGTCGCGGCGCGCTCGTCGGCAATCTTGTCGATCAGGTCGGGGTCGCCTTCACGCTCTGCGACGGCCTTGAGTTCGGCCGCCATGGACTCCTTCAGGAAGCTGGACATCCACACGATGCGGGTAAAGCCGCCGTCCGCGATGATGAACTTGGGGCTGAGCAGATAGAACTTGCCCACGCCCATGATGCCGGGCGTCTGGAGACCGCCGCCGGCGAGACCCGCCAGGGTCGAGAAGGTCATGCCCGCGGGCGTCATGCTGGGGTCTTCCCGGCTGACGACCATGATGCCGTTGGCTTCCGGGATGACCATAGCGATGCACTCGAAACAGCCGCAGGCCGTCATGGGGTTCTCCATGATGGAGTAGACCGCCACCTCCTGCAC
>CAYJQA010000254.1:0-7831 GCA_964372065.1 uncultured Litorilinea sp. | reverse complement strand
CCCTTCCGCTTTGAACGCTGGCAGGGTGGCGTCTTGCTCACCGCTTATCTAGCCTATACGGTCTGGCTGTTTGTAGGGGGCAGCTAGGCGACGACCGGGCGCACCGCCGCGGCAATGCTGCGAATGTCGGCGGGTGTGGTGCGGCAGCAGCCGCCGATCATCTGTGCGCCCGCCGCGGCCCATTTCTGCGCGGCGGCGGCCAAGTCGCCTGTTCCTGTGCCCGCGACCCAGCATTTGGCCGTCGCGTCCCACGTCTCACCGCGATTGGGGTAGACCAGCAGCGGTTTGCGCGTCACGCCCGCCACGCTTGCCAGCAGCGGTTCGATGTGCGGCGGCGCGGTGCAGTTGATCCCCGCGGCCACGATCTGATCACAGCCATCGGCCAGCGCAATCCCCGCCGCCAGGGGGTTGCCGTCGCTGATGCGGGTTTCGTCGCGGCAACTGAAGCTCAACCACGCCGCCGTATGCGGGTACTCGCCCAACACACGCACCAGCGCCTCCGCTTCCAACAGTGACGGGATCGTCTCGCACGCCAGCAGGTCCGCCCCGGCCCCGGCTAACACCGCCAGCCGGGGCCGATGCCACGCTATCAACTCGTCCAACGTTAGGCCGTACTCCCCGCGATACTCGGAGCCGTCGGCCAGGGCCGCGCCATAGGGACCGACCGACGCGGCCACGAGCGGGCGCAGACGGCCCGCGCGGTGTGCAGGCGCGGCCCAAAACGCATCGCGTGCTTCGCCGGCCAGCGTCACGCTCAGACGCATCAAGTCCGCGGCGGCTGCGGCTGTCAACCCGCGCCGGGCGAAGCCGTCAAAGCTGGCCTGGTAGGAGGCCGTGATCGCCACATCCGCCCCGGCAACGAAGTAGTCGTAGTGCAGCCGGCGGATCATGGCCGGGTCTTCCAGCAGCAGCTTGGCCGACCACAGCGCGTCATGCAGGTCGGCCCCACGCCGCTCCAACTCGGTCGCCAGCGCCCCATCCAGCACCATGACGCCGTGCTCGGCCAAGAACGGGGTCAGCGGGTTATGCCGCAATGCCATATCTGCCCCCTTACTCACGCGCCGACGCATCCTGCGGAGTGACCAGGCGCGGTAGCCATGCCGCCAGCAGCGGATGGTGCAGGTGGTCCTGGACGGCCTGCCATGCGGCGGTCACTTCCGGCTTCACCGCCGGTTCCACCGGATGGGGATGGAAGCCAAAATCCAGGTACACCTTGAGCGCCCAGATGCGCCCGGTCGACGTGCCGAGCATGGCGGTGGGATAGTCCCGCACCAAGTGCGCCATCGCGTGCGTCATCATGGGCTTAGTCAGCCCGTGGCGACGGTGTTCCGGGTGGACCAGCACCCAATGAATGAGGCCGCGCTCGTCGTCGGTATACTTATCGCGCGCCCACCAGGCCGTGATGGTCGCTACCGGCGTCCCCTGGTCCGTCTCCACGAAGTACATGCGGTCGTAGAGCGCGTCCCGGTTCTGGCCGAACTCGCGCACGAAAATGTCCGGCGTGAACTGGATGAACGGTTCGCCCGCGACATGGAGGGCCGTCCACGTGGCGTCGTCGCCGTCGCGGTAGCGGCGGAAGCGATAGCCGGACGGCAGTGCGTATTGGGGGACCTGCGCCATGTCGTCGCGCAGCATATGGACGGATACGTTGCCGGTTGGCGTGCTGGGTACAGTGCTCATGCGTGACCCCCGGCCGCGGCCGCCACAAACTGGCCGTTCTCCATGATGGTCACGACGGAGCCGTCGAGACAGTGGCCGGTGACCAGCATGGTGGGCGTGCCGATCATGACGTCGAGGTGGGCGTCGGCCTTGTTGACGCCCAGGGCCTGCAACGCGTCCGGCGACATGGACGTGCCGCCGACCACCGCATCGGGATACGCCTCGCCAAAGGCGATATGGCAGGCCGCGTTCTCGTCGAACAGGATCTCGTAGAACACGACGCCGGCGCGGCTGACCGGCGAGCGCGCGTCTACCAGCGCGACTTCGCCCAGGCGCTTGGTCCCGTCCATCGCGAAGAACTGGTCCAGCACGTCTTTGCCGGTGACGGCGTCATAGTCCACGACCTGGCCGCCGGCGAAGTGGAAGACCGCGCCCGTCACCTCGCGCTCAAAGGGGAAGGCCGTGCGCGACAGCCGCGCATAGCCCTCGGCCACGCGGCTGTCGGGTGTGGTAAAGACCTCTTCGGTGGGCATGTTGGGGAAGAAGAGCAGGCCGTCGGTGCGCTCCGCCGAGCCGCCGAGCCACTGGGGGCGGTCGGTCAGGCCGATGGTCAAGTCGGTGGCGGGTTTGCCGTCCGGGCCGGGCGCGGTGTCCAAGAAGTGCAGCTTGCGGACCTGATGCTGCATGAGGAAGCCGGCGACCCCCTTGAGCGTGGCGTCGTGCTGCTGCCAGGCGGCGACCGGGTCGGGCTGGTCGGCGCGGCATGTTTGCAGGATTAGCGACCACAGCCGCGCGATGGCTTCCGCCTCGGCCAGTTCGGGGAAGACCTTGGCGGCCCACGCGGCGGTAGGCACGGCGGCGACACACCACTGCATATGGTTCGCCATCATGGCCTGTGTGTAGAACTTGAGCTTCTGTGACCGGGTGACGGCGACCGTGCGCATGGCCGCAGGGTCCACGTCGGCGAGCAGGTCGGGGAACTGATCGCCCACCAACGCCAGCCGCACCCAGGTTTCGTCAAGCATCTGGCGGTGGCGCGTCACGTCGAAATCGGGAAAGTAGCTCAGGTCGCCCGGCTTGGCATACTTGAGCCGCGCCCGCGCCAGGGGCGTGTAGATCCAGTCCACATGCACATAGGGCGCGCCGGCGCGATAGGCCGCCTCGGCCACCAGCGCGACCAATTCCGCGTGCGCCAACTCGGCGCTGACACGCACCGACTGGCCCGGCTGCAGGTTGAGGCCGAAGTTAACTAGCAGGTTCGCATATTCTTGTTGGGCATTCACCAACGCTTCGCTCATTTGACGTCCACTTTCTTGGCGGCGCGGACCAGTTGTCCGGCGGATTCTCAGTCAGCTTGGGCCAATTATACCTGAGCTTGCGGGCGCGGGCAGAGACGGCCTAGTCGTTGTAGAGATCGCCTGCCAGGTACTTCAGACCGGAGTCGCAGGCCACGGTGACCACGGTGTACCCCGGCCCCAGTTCCTGCGCCACCTGCAATGCGCCCACGACGTTCATGCCCGTCGAGATGCCGCTAAAGACGTCCTCTGCGCGCGCCAGTCTGCGCGCCATCGCCCGCGCCGCGGCTTCGTCGATGCCGCGCGCCTCATCATAGAGGGCGGCGTCCAGGAGCGGCGGTACAAAACCCGTGCCCACGCCTTCGATGCGGTGTGCGCCTGCCTGGCCCGTGCTGATTACCGCCGAGGTCGCCGGTTCCAGCGCAACGATGCGCGTCGCCGGTGACGCGGCCCTGAGCACCCCCGCCGTGCCCATGAGCATCCCCGCGGTGCCGACGCCGCCGCAAAACGCGTGGATGGGGCCGTCAACTTGCGCCAGCAGTTCGCGCCCGATCCCCGCGTAGCCTTTGAGCGAGTCGCGATTGCGGAACTGGTCGCTGGCATAGTAGCCGGGCTGCTGCTTTAGCTCGGCGACGCGGGCGATGAGCCGCGGAATTAGGTCCGGCGTGATCCGGCCGCCGTCGCTGGGCACGATTTCCAACTGCGCGCCAAAGGCTTGCATGGTACGCAGCTTCTCTTGGGCAAAGGCATCGGATGAGACGACGTGAAAGCGGTAGCCTTTGGCCGCGCATACAAAGGCCAGCGATGACCCGGTGCTGCCGCCCGTATACTCGACCACGGTCATGCCGGGGCGCAGCTCACCGCGGGCTTCGGCTTCCTCGATCATTGCCAGCGCCATGCGGTCTTTGTATGACCCGGTGGGGTTGAAGTACTCCAGCTTGACCAGGACATCGGCGCTGTTGGGCGGCGCGATGTGACGTAAGCGGACAACCGGCGTGTGGCCGATGGCGCGCAGGGCGGAATCAACAACCGGACGAAGGCTGTTCATCGTGTTTTCTCCAGGAATCGTGAAGGCGAAACCGGCGAGGCAACGAACGGTTGGGGTAGCGGACGCCGGAGCAGTGCCGTCTATCCTACTCGGTTGGCGGGGACGCGTCAATCACTTGTGCGCGAAGCGGTATCGGCGGGTGGCACAGATATGCGGTGAGTTAACAGTCCCGGCGCTGTTGGATGGGGTCGAGCGCGTCGCGCAGACCGTCGCCGAGCAGGTTGAAGCCAACCACCGTGACCGTCAGGCACAGCCCAGGGAACAGGGCCAGCCAGGGCGCAACCTGCATGTACTCGCGGCCACTCGCCAGCATGGCCCCCCATTCCGGTTGGGGCGGCTGTGCGCCAAGACCGATGAAGCTCAGCCCACCGCCCGCCAAGAGGAGCATCCCCATGCGCATGGTCGCCAGGACGATGATGCCGGGCAGCGCGTTGGGCAGGATGTGGCAGCGGATGATGCGGCCGTGGGTGAGACCGACCGCCTGCGCGGCTTCGATGTACGCCTGGCGACGGGCGGTGATGGCCGTAGCCCGCACCAGACGGTAGTAGCTGGGCATACCGACCACGCCCAACGCAATGAGCGTGTTGCTCAGCGACGGACCCAGCCGCGCCACAATCACCAGCGCCAGCAGCAGGCCGGGGAAGGCCATCCACACCTCGACAACGCGCGAGAGGATGCGGTCCACGTTTCGGCCATAATAGCCCGCGGCCAGGCCGAGCGTGACGCCGAGCACCCCGGCCAGGGTGACGCCGCCGGTCGCCATGCAGAGCGCCAGACGCGTGCCGAAGATAATGCGGCTGAACTGGTCGCGGCCCAGGGCATCCGTGCCGAAGAGGTGCGCCCACGAAGGCGGCTGGAGCGGCGCGCCCGCGCCGACCGTTTCCGGGGCAAAGGGCGCGATCCAGTGAGCCGCGGCCGCGACGATTACCAGCAGGAGCGTCAAGGTCGCGCCGATCGCCAGGCTGGGCGTCCAGCGAGCGGCGCGACCGGTTGCGCTGGGTAGGCGGACGGCGTCCAGGCCGCGGCCGGCGGCCATGCGCCCTACACTCAGGATGCTTTGCGGTTCCGCGAGGACAGACGGCGAGATTTGCGACAGCGATTTCTGCATGGACTGGTATCCGGACGAACCGGCGTTTCAGATGACGTCGGCGGCGACGCGTGGGTCCATCCACGCGTGCAGCAGGTCGACGAGTAGATTCAGCACGACATAAATGGCCGCGATGGTGACGGTCGCGCCCAAGACCACGGGCAGATCGCGGTCAAAGATGGCCTGCACGGTCAGCCGGCCCAAGCCGGGCCAACCGAAGATGGTTTCCACAATGAACGCGCCGCCCAGCATGTAGCCCAAGTGCATCCCCAATACGGTGAGCACCGGGATCAGCGCGTTGCGCAGCACGTGGCGGCGCAACACCTGGCCGGCGGGCAGGCCCTTGGCGTGGGCCGTGCGCACGAAGTCGGCCCCTAGCACATCCAGCAGCGCCGAGCGGACGAGCCGCGCCACCACCGCGATGGTGGGCAGCGCCAGCGTCACCGCAGGCAGGATCAGATGGGCGGGGCTGCCCGCGCCGACCACAGGTAGCCAGCGCAGCCGCAGCGAGAACAACAGGATCAGCAGCAGCGCCACCCAGAAGGTCGGCATGGCGATGCCGATATTGACCAGCGTCATCACACCGGTATCGAGCCAAGAGCCGGCGCTCCGCGCCGCCACCAAACCCACCACCGTGCCGATCACCGTGGCCGCGAGCATGGCGGTCATCGCCAACAGGACGGTCGACGGCAGCCGTTCCAGCAGCAGATCCGTCACCGCGCGGCCGGATACCAGGGACTCACCCAGGTCGCCGGTCGCCAGCCCGGTCAAGAAGTCCACATAGCGTACCAGCGCCGGGCGGTCCAGGCCAAGCTCGGCGCGGAAGCGCGCCAACTGCTCCGGCGCGGCCGTCTCGCCGATAAGACCGGCGGCGGCGTCGCCCGGAGCAGCCGTAAGCGAGAAGAAGGTAACGGCGGTGACGGCCAGCAGGACCAGCGCCGCGCCGAGTAAGCGCCGGACCAGGTGAAAGGTCATGAGCGATTAGGGGGCGACGACCTTGGCGTCGTTGACCAGCAGACGGCCCATGTAGCCCGGCGTCGCGCCCGCAATCCGGTTGCGGATGGCGATTACGTCCACCGGATAGTAGAGCGGCTGCCAGGGCGCGTCCTGCAAGATCAATTCCTGCGCCTTGACATAAATGGCGGCGCGAGCGATCTCATCCAGTTCGTGCGCGCCCTGTTCCAAGAGCGCATCCACGTCGGGATTGCTGTAGCCGACGCGATTCGTGCTGCCAATGCGGTCGGTGGAAAGGAAGATGTTGAGCGCGTCCGGGTCGTTCCAGTCGTAGCGGAACAGGAGCAACTCAAAGTCGCCCTGGGTCGTGGCTTCCATCACAGCCTTGCTGTCCAACTGCTGAATCTCGATCGCCACGCCAAGCGCAGCCAACTGGCTTTGGATTAAGGTGGCGATGGCCTCATTGGGGGCGCGGGTGGAGGTCAACAGCCGCCCCTTCAGCACCTGGCCGTCGCGTTCCCAAGCGCCGCCGTGCCTTTCGAAGCCCGCCTGTTCAAGCAGCGCGGCTGCCGCGTCCAGGTCCAGCCCCAGCGCATAGTCGGCCAACGACGGGTCGTAGCCGGGCAGCGTCGAGGGCAGGGGCGCGGTCGCCGCTTCGCCCAAACCGCCCAGCGCCAAAGTGACAATCTCGTCTTTGTTCACGGCGTGGCTGAGCGCCTGGCGGACCAGCGTCTCGTCAAAGGGCGCTTGGCGGCAGTTGAAGCCCAAATAGATCAGGCTGTTGAGCACCGTGTGGTGCAAGGTGATGTCCGGGTTGGCGGAAAGCTGCTGGTACTGGCTGGGCTGGTTGATGAACATGACGTCCACCTCGCCGGTCTCCAGCGCGGCCAACTGGGTCGTCGCGTCGGGGATGACCTTGAAGATGAGCTTGTCCAAATAGGGCGCGCCCTGATTCGCCACCGTCGCCGGACCCCACGCATAGTCCGCGTTGCGGACGAGCGTGATCGATTGCCCGGCCTGCCAGTCGCTGAGGATGAACGGCCCGGTCCCCACCAGATGACCGCCGCCCGCCGCGGCTTCGACCGACGCCGGGCTGACAATGGCGGCGTAGGGCATGCTGATGGTGCTCCAGAAGTTGGCCGCGGGCGCATCAAAGTTGAAGCGCACGGTCAGGTCGTCCACGACGTCGATGGCGGTGATCTGGCTGATGCCTTCGTAGACAGGCGATGCCACGCCGGTTTCCTTGAAGCGGTCAAAGCTGAACTTGACGGCTTCGGCGTTCATGGGCGTCCCGTCGTGAAAGACGATGTCGGGCTTGAGGACCACGGTAATGGCTAGCCCGTCGTCGGCGACCGCCCAACTCGCCGCCAGCGCCGGGACCAGTGTGTTGTCCACGTCGCGCGCGATCAGCGTGTCAAACAGGTAAGGCATAATCAGGTTAAGACCCGAATTGGGCGGGCCTTGCGGGTCGATGGTCGCAGGCTCCGAGGTCAGGGCGCGCGTCATGACGGCTTCGCCGGGCGCGCTCGCGGCCGGCGCGACGGTGGGCACGCAGCCCGCCAGGAGAACGGAAAAGACAACCATGACGATGGCGAAGCGTGCTAGTATCTTCATGCCGGGTTGCTTTCTGCTACAAGGGATGGACTTAGCTGCGCCCAGACGGTCGCGGCCGTCTGCTGCGCCTGATGTACACAATCGGGGATGCCGATGCCGCGATAGGGGCTGCCGGTGACCAGGATGCCCGGCGGTAGCGCCGCTTCGATGGCATCCACGCGGTCAAGATGACCC
>CAYJQA010000253.1:0-7844 GCA_964372065.1 uncultured Litorilinea sp. | reverse complement strand
TGATGGCCCATCGCTTCGTCGCCTTCATGGTCCAAAGTCCATAACAGACTCTAGCGCAATCGCACCTGGAAAGGCTCCATGATGGCAGCACAATTCGATTTGGTCATCGAGAATGGCCGTGTCGTAGACGGGACCGGCAACCCGTGGTATCGCGCCCAAGTCGGCATCACCGGCGACCGCATCACGGCGATCGGCGATTTGCGTGACGCCGACGCCAAACGCCGCCTCGACGCCCAAGACCACATCGTCGCGCCCGGCTTTATCGACCCGCTGCACAACGGCGAAGTCGGCGTGCTCTCCTCGCCCGATCCCCACTTTGCCGTGCATCAGGGTGTGACCACTGTGATCGTCGGCAACTGCGGCGTCAGCGCCGCGCCCATCGCCCCGGCCCAGCGCGAGGCGTTTCGCCATCACAGCTTCTTCAAGACCGGGTCGCACAACGTCCCGTGGACGTGGAGCACGCTGGGCGAGTATTTCGACCGCGTCAACGGCGCGACGTCGGTCAATGTCGCCTCCATGATCGGCTTCGACAACCTGTGGGTCTCGGTGAAGGGCTACACGCCCGGCCCGGCCACGCCGCAAGAACTCGACCAAATGAAGGCGATGGCCGCCCAAGCCATGGACGACGGCGCGGTGGGCCTGTCGCACGGCGCGGGCGCGGCGTCGCTGTGGTCAACGCACGCCGAAGTCGTGGAGGTGGCGCGGGTCATCGGCGCGAAGGGCGGCGTCTACTGCGCGCATCAGCGCGGCATCGAAGGCAACGACCTGCTCTCCCCCTATCGCGAAGCCATCGCGGTCGGCGTGGAGGCGGATGTGCCGGTGCACTTTCTCCACTTCCGCACCGGCGATCTGCGCCAGCTTGGCAAAGCGCCGGAGATGTTGGGCGTAATCGACCAGGCGCGCGCCGGCGGCCAAGACGTGACGATTGCCAGCTATCCGTATACGCCCGGCGGCGGCGGTCTGCGCGTCCCGGTCTGGGCCGAAGAAGGCGGGCCGGAAGCCATCCTGGCCCGTCTGCGCGACCCGGAGATCCGCGCCAAGATCGTGGCCGATTGGGACCGGCTGTGGAACTGGGAATCGCGCATCGCCAGCACGACCACGGCCAAGAACAAGTGGTGTGAGGGCAAGACGCTGAAGGAGATCGGCGCGGCCACCGGCAAGAGCGTCGGCGAGGTGATCTGCTGGCTGATCGAAGAAGAGGAGCTGGGCGTTGAGGCCATTCACTATCTGGGCGACGAAGACGACGTGCGGCTGATCATGACGCACCCGGCCCACATGGCGTGCAGCGACGCCCAATACAGCGGCGATTTCCTCCACCCCCGCGCCTATGGCAGCTACCCGCGCTATCTCGGTCACTATGTCCGCGAACTGGGCATCCTGCGCCTGGAAGACTGCGTGCGGCGCATGGCGGCCTTCCCCGCGCAGCGCATGGGGCTGGACGATCGCGGGCTGCTCAAGGTCGGCCTGGCGGCGGATGTGGTCGTCTTCGACGCCGACACCATCATCGACCGCGCCACCTACGCGTCGCCGCGCCACTATCCGGCGGGGATCGACGCGGTGGTGGTTAACGGCGCAATCGTCGTGGAAGCCGGCGACTACACCGGTCTCACGCCGGGCCGCGCGGTGCGCCGTCGCCGCCTGGAAATCATGCGCTAACCTATTGCGGCGCGTTATGGGGCGCCCGACCCGCGTGAACGCGGCGGGCTACATGGTCAGGGTCGGACGCCCCCGCAACGCGCCGCAACCGGCATAAAAAGGACACGCCGTGGTCATCGCGGCGTGTCCTTTTTGTGTGTCTGTCATCGCCTGATCAAACAGGCGGCATTGTCATTCCAAACGCAGTGAGGAATCTCTCTGGGTGGCGCACTGTTCAACATGGCGTCACCGGACCGGAGAGATTCCTCCTCGCCGACTCGTCGGAATGACAAAGCCGGCCCGCTGACAGCCAAACAGCCCTTACCCCGCCACCTCTTGCAGCGAAGCGTCCACCGCGGCCAACGTCTGCTCGATGTGCCCGGCGGTGTGCGCGGCCGAGACGTACCAGATGCCGCGGCCGATCAGCCGCACCCCGCGCTTGAGCATCGCCAGGGTAAACTTGTTGTAGCGATCCTTGTCACAGTGAAGCGCATAGTCGCGATACTCGTTGAGCGCGGGCAGCTCGGTAAACGAGACGTGGAAAGCCACGGGGAACCCTTGCACGTGGACGGGCAAGCCGTGCTTGCGTCCCAACGCGCGGATGCCGTCCATGAGCGCGCTGCCCAGCGTGTCCAGATGCCGGTAGACTTCGCCGTCGTTCTTCTCCAGTTCCGCCAGCGCCGCGGCCGACGCCGCCATCGAAATGACGTTGCTGTTAAAGGTCCCGGAGTGGTTCACGTCGACGGCGAAACGCTCCATGTACTCACGCTTGCCCACCAGGGCCGCGTTGGCAAAGCCGCCCGCCATCGCCTTGGCGAAACTGGACAAGTCCGGCGTGACGCCAAAACGTCCCTGCGCGCCGCCCAGCGACAGGCGGAAGCCCGTGATCGTCTCGTCGAAGTAGAGCAGCGCGCCGTAACGGTCGCACAGCGCCCGCAGCCCCTCCAGGAAGCCCGGCACGGGCGGAATGGCCCCGGTGTTGCACATCATGGGTTCGAGCATGATGGCCGCAATGTTGCTGCCGGCGCGGGCGAATAACTCCTCTACCAGCGCCAAGTCGTTGTACGGCAGCACAAAGAAATCTTCCAGCGCGCTCGCCGTCTGGCCCGGCGTCCCCGGCAAGACGTTGGGATGCTCGCGCGGGCCGGCCTTGTCCACCGGGGGACCGACGCTGATCAGCACATTGTCGAACCAGCCGTGATAGTGCCCCTCAAAGCGCAGAATCTTGGTGCGGCCGGTGACGGCGCGCGCTAGCCGCATGGCGGCCTGCACCATCTCGGAGCCGCTCAGCCCAAAGCGGCACAGCTCGGCGGACGGAATCAGCTCGACCAGCTTCTCCGCAACCGTGATCTCCAGTTCGTGCTGCCCGGCATAGAGTTGGCCCTTACGCATGGCCGCGTTCACCGCATCCAGCACGGTCGGGTGCGAATGGCCCAAGATCATCGGCCCTTGCGCCAGCACGTAATCAATGTAGGCGTTGCCGTCCACATCGTAGAGCATCGCCCCTTCGGCGCGGTCGAAGAAGAGCGGATGCGGTTGGCCCAACAGCCGCACGTTGCTGCTGACGCCGCCGGCCAGCGTTTGTTTTGCCCGTGTATAGAGTTCCAGAGAGCGTTGCCACTGGCTCATAACGGATTTCCTTTCTGGTATCGTATGGAGGCGGGCCGGGAAGGGCCGCGCGGTAACGCAAACAAGCAAAGGGGCAGAGTTTGACGCGGAGGGAATGTCCCCCATATTATGAAGGTCTGCGTTTCGCGTCAACCATCAGTTGTTTCGCTGCAAGAAACACAAGGCCCCAAGGCACATGAAGGATGACATGATGGCTACACCAGAAAGCGTCAAAGGCTACGTCGTCGGGCCGGTGCAGCGCGCCCTGGACGTGCTCATCGCGCTGGGCACTGCCCGCCGTCCGTTGGCGCTGACCGAGATCTGCCACAGCGTACGCATGCCCAAGACTACCGTCTTCCGCTATCTCCACACCCTCACCAGCCGCGGCTTTGTGGCCCACGACCCCACGACCGACCTCTACCGCCTCGGCTCGCGTCTGTTCGAGCTGGGCCAGCTTGCCGGCGACCAGCTCCGCATCCGCGATGTCGCCATGCCGGTCATGCACCGCCTGCGCGCGCAGTTCAACGAGACGGTCAATCTAGGGGTGATGGACGGCAAGGAGATCGTCTATCTGGAAATGGTCGAGAGCCACCATGCCCTGCGCATGCAGGCCACCTTGGGCAGCCGCGACCCGGTCTATGCGACGGCGCTGGGCAAGGCCATGTTGGCGCATGTGGAGGAAGCGCGCTGGCGTGAGCATCTGCCGCCGCGGCTGGCCCCGCGTACAGGCCGCACGGTTAGCTCCCTCCCCGCGCTGAAAGAGGTTCTGGCCGCGGTGCGGCGGCAAGGGTATGCGCTCGACGACGAGGAAAACGAGGACGGCGCGCGCTGTATCGGCGCACCGATTTTTGACTATGCGGGCCAGGTCAAAGCGGCCGTCAGCGTCTCGGCCCCGGTCAACCGCCTAACGGACGCCCTGCTGCCCGGCGTGGTCGCCGGAGTCGTCGAAGCCGCGCAGCTGATCTCGCGCCAACTGGGCTATCGTCCGGACGCGGCGACCGGCTGAGCTACGCCGCGCCCGATTCCTGGGCCGCGCTGGCAGCCATCGCCCGGCTCAAGCGATACTCGCGGATGGTGGGCGAGGCAAAGAAGACGATCACGGCAATGGCGCCCGCGATCCCGCTGAGCACAATCGTGATCATGCGCGGCCCCACGAGGTCGGCGCCGATCCCGCCCACCAGCGCGCCGATGGGCATCAGCCCCGAGTTCAGGCTGACGATCCCCGTCACCCGGCCACGCAACGCATCCGGGATCGAAAGCTGCAACAAGGTCTGATTGGTCGTCAGATAGATCATCTCGAAGAAACCGGCGGCGGCGAAACACACCAGCGCCATCCACAGTTCCGAACTAAGGGCAAAGCCGATCAGCGACAGACTGAGCAGCAGCAGCGCCGCGATCTGCAGCAGGCCCCGGCGCTCAAGCTGGCCGAGCGACGCCGCCACAAAACCGCCGATAATGCCCCCAATCCCCACCGCCGACAGCAGCACCCCCAGGGTATCCGGCCCCCCGGCAAAGACATCTTTGGCATAGATCGGCGGGAGCGCCGAAAAGATGGGAATCACAAAGAGCGGCAGGACCCACCCCATCAGGAGAAACGCGCGCGTGGTGCGCTCGGCGGCGATGTAGCTTAGCCCCTCGCGCAGACTGCCGCGCGTCGAGACATTCGCGCCTACGCTCCCCGGGGGCAAGTGGAGTTGTGTAATGGTCAGGGCCACCAGCGCATACGCGGCCGCCTGGACGAAGAAATTCCCTGCCGGGCCAAACCACAGGATCAGAAAACCGCCGATCGCCGGGCCAATCGAGCGCATCACCGCCCAGCCGGTCTGGACGAGCGCCACCGCGCCGGGCGCCTGCACGCGCGGCACCAGCGAAAAAACCAGCGTCTGGGTCAGCGGCATGGTAACCGCCTGGGCGACGCCGCCCAAGAAGGCGAAGATGAAGAGGGGCCAGATCACGGTGGCGTCGCCCAGCAGCACAATCCCGAAGGCGAAGCTGATGATAAAGAGCCACCCGTTGGAGGCATAGAGTAGCCCCCGCCGCGGCCAGCGGTCAATCGCCACACCGGCCAGGGGAGCCAAGCCCAGGGTCGCAAACGAACGCACCAGGTTGAGCGTGCCGAGCATGGCCCCCGAGCCGGTCAACTCGTAGACCAGCCAGCTCAGGGTCACCTGCTGAATCCATTGGGCGCTGTTGGAGAGGGTCGTGCCGGTTAAGAACCAGGCAAAAACCGGCAGGCGCAGCGCGGCAAAAGGTCCGCTGGCGGCTGCCCGCCCCGTAACATCTGCCGTGTCGATTCGCTGCCCCATGCAGAATCACTCCGCGCCCGCGCTGGTAGGTGTGCGCCCGCCCGGCGACCATCGCGGCGGCAATGCCCGTCGCGCCGGCGGGTCTTCACACCCTATGCTTTAGGTAGTAACAATAAGAGTAGCATAGTTAGACGCGGGGTCGAAAGCAGCGGCGCTCATCAGGGCGCATCAAAACGTTAAAAATTCGCGTTTTTGGTTTACAATGAACAATGGAGAGTAAGATGTTAACGATCAAAGTGTTAGGGCGTGTTGACATTTTCATTCGCATCAGGAGGCAACTGTCACTTCAGAAAGTGACAGTTGCCTGTCTACGAAGCGCAAACGTCAACAGAACCTAGGTCCCGGCTGTGTGAACTGCAAGAAGGTGGAAGCACTCGCCCGTCAGGCCGTGGCGGCTCTGGGCGTCGAAGCCGAGATCGTCAAGGTGACGAACTACACGGACATCATGCGGTAGGACATCCTCTCGACACCCGGCTTGGTCGTGGACGGCAAGGTGGTGTGCGCCGGGCGCATCCCCAGCCAAAGCGAGGTAGCCGGTTGGCTCACAGCGGCCGCGCGTAACTGACGGCGCGACCAACGGTAAAGGATAGCGGTCATGACGGCCCGACCGCCACGTTCACGAGGAGGTTAAGCGGGAGATTCATCAGCAATATTTGCCGCCCATTCAGCGGTCATAGCATGGCATAGCATCCCTCAACGCGCTTTCAATATGAACGGGAGGTTTCCATGTCCTTCGGATTTCACAATAAAATCCTTCGCGTCGATCTTTCCACCAGCTCCATTCGGGTCGAGGAGCCGGGCGAGAAGTTCTACCGCACCTACTTTGGCGGCTGGGGCTTGATCGCCCATACCCTCCTCAAGGAAACCGAGCCGGGGATCGATCCCCTGTCGCCGGAGAATCCGCTCATCTTCGCGCCCGGCGTCCTGACCGGCGTCCCCCTGGGCGGCGGCGGGCGCAATGCCGTCGGCGCGAAATCTCCGCTCACCGGCGGCTTTGGCGCGGGCGAGGTCGGCGGCTTCTGGGGTGCTGAGCTGCGCCGCGCCGGCTGGGACGGCATCATCATCACCGGCCAAGCGTCCACGCCGGTCTATCTGTGGATTCACAACGACCAGGTCGAGATCCGCGACGCCGCGCACCTCTGGGGCAAAGAGACCGCCGAGGTCGACGCGCTGCTGCAAACCGAACTGGACGACAAACACGTGCGCGTCACCCAGTGCGGCATCGCCGGCGAAAACCTGGCGCGCATCGCCTGTGTGATCAACGACATCAACCGCGCCGCCGGGCGCACCGGCCTGGGTGCGGTCATGGGCTTCAAGCGGCTCAAGGCCGTCGCCGTGCGCGGTACCGGCAAGGTCCCGCTGGCCGAGCCGGCCAAGATCAACGAACAGGCGCGTTGGCTGAGCGAGAACTACATGACCACGTCGGGCGGTCTCCACGACTACGGCACCGACGGCGGGCTGATCAACCTCAGCGATTCAGGCGGCTTGCCCACGCGCAACTTCCAGGAAGGCGCCTTTGAGTACGCCAAAAACCTCACCGGCAAGACGATGGCCGAGACCATCCTGGTCGGGCGCGATAACTGCTTCGGCTGCCCGATTCACTGTAAGCGCGTGGTCGAGACTGAGGGTCGCTACACTACCGACCGCGTCTACGGCGGCCCGGAATACGAGACGGCCGGCTCGCTGGGGTCCGTGTGCGGCATCGGCGACCTGGAAGCCGTGGCCTACGGCAATCAGCTCTGCAACGCCTACGGGCTGGACACTATCTCCACCGGCATGACCATCGCCTGGGCCATGGAGTGCTTCGAGCGCGGGCTGCTCACGCGGGATGACACCGGCGGTCTGGAGGTGCGCTTTGGCGACGCCGAGGTGATGTTGGAGTTGATCGAGCAGATCGCCCACCGCCGCGGCTTCGGTGCGCTGCTGGCCGAGGGCAGCCGGCGCGCCGCCCGTAAGATCGGCCGCGACACGGAGCGCTACGCCGTGCAGGTCAAGGGCCAGGAACTGCCTATGCACGAGCCGCGCATTAAGTTCGCGCTCAATCTGGGCTACGCCACCTCCCCCACCGGCGCCGACCACTGCCACAACATCCACGACACCGCCTACGAGTCGGAGGCCGGCCCCATCAAGGGCATGGCCAGCATCGGCATCCTGGAACCGCTGCCCGCCGACTACATCGGCCCGGAGAAGGTGCGCCTGGCCAAGTATCACATCGATTGGCAGCTCCTCTACAACTGCGTCGGTCTGTGCCTGTTCATGCCCTTCAGCAAGGAACAGATGCAGACTATCGTGCAG
>CAYJQA010000252.1:0-7844 GCA_964372065.1 uncultured Litorilinea sp. | reverse complement strand
TCGTCGTTGAGGGTTGGCCGGTGGGCGGCGCCGGAAAGCGGCACACGCTCGCGCACATAGTGCAGATCGTCGGTGCCGCCGCCGATCAGTTGGGGCAGACGGTCGGGCGAGAGCTGGCCTGCCGTGCCGCCCAGCCCGCTGATGTCCACCCCGATGAAGTCTCCGCTCGACCACGTCCGCGACGGCAAAAGGGCCACCTGCAAAACGGAATCGTTCATGACGCGCGTGGCGGCGATTTCGGCCCGGGTTTCGTCATAGGTGTCGAATTGGGGCTGCAGGAGCGTTTCCAGATCGATGAGGACCGGGTGCTCGCCGGCCGCGATGACGTTCTCAAAGTGAAAGTCATTCGCATTGAGCGCATAGAGGAGCGCCAGATAGGCCCCGTGGCGCTGATAAAAGCGGGTGATCTCCTCACCGTCGCGGCACCCCTGGCGGGGGATGTACTCGACCCAGCCGTAGTCGCCGCGGTCCAGGAGGTTGAGGGTGTAGAGCGGAGGCTGGCAGCCGCGCTGATTGAGCCAGGTCAGCAATTCCTGAAAATGCTGATCGATAGCCAGCGACTTGGGCTTGTAGACCAGCCGGAAGCCGGACGCGAACTCGGCGATCATCACGGAGTGGCCGCCGCGGTGCGTGTCGCCCGCGCCCCCGGCCAAGTCCACCAGTTCCCCTGGGTCCGTGTCCGGGCAGAAGCAACGCCGGATGGCGTCCCAGTCGGCGCACAGGTGATTGAGGAACTCCAGCGCAAGGTCGGCCCACTGGTTGATGCAGATGACGAGTTGGCGGCCCAACACCGGATAGTCGGCCAGGATCGCAACGGCATCATCGGGCCGGCGCAGCCGTTCGACAAAGCTCGCGAAGCGCGCGGCGGGGGTGTCGCCGTCGAGCAGACCTTGCAGCCGCGCCACGTGGAGTTCAAGGACCAGGGTGCGGCTGAGCCGCGTGAGGAGGGGGTCCGGCAGATTCATCAACAGGATGTCTTCGATGGTAGCCGGATCAAATGGTAGCGCGCCGCCGCTGTCGACCAGCGCCGCTACCCTGTCCCACAGACGCTCACAGGCTTGATCGATGAGCGGCTGGACCATCTCCAGAAAGCCGAGGATGTCGTCGTCGGGCGCGGGTTCATCGACAGGCGTTTCATCCGCGGGCACATCGTCCGCAGGCATTTCATCCGCGGGCATGTCGTCCATGTATGTGTCGTCCATGAACGCGGCGGGGTCCGGCTGCGTATAGGCTGCGGCCAGTTGCGTCAGCCAAGCCGGCGTCTGGGCCAGCCGGCGCTGGAGGCTTTCGACCGGCTCGCTGAGAATCGGCAGCAGATCTTCCGGCCGGATGCCGGCCAGGGCGAGGCGATCGGCAAACAAGGCGTCGGCGGCAAAGGGCGCTTGGGCGCGCCAACGCTCCAGGCGTCGCCGGCCGCGCTCCTCGTCTTCCGCCGGCAAGGCAGCCGTCGCCTGGCTGCCGGACCACGCCGCGCCGCGCTCGGCCAGCGTCAATGCGTGCCACCAAAGAGGAGATGCAAACCGGTCTGAGCCCATGTTCCGCTACTTTGCCCTGTGGGAAAGCTGCGTCGCCACGCCGTCGCCGTTGCGTGCGACCGTTCCACGCGCAGCCATCCGCAGAAAGAATAGAGACGCCGGTCCCGGCGACCAACTTGGGCGTTCACAGCAGATGGATACCCATCTGCCGCGGTCGCCGCAGATTGACCGGAAGAACCGGCGTTCCGTGCGAGAACGGGGCAGGACAGCCTGGCGCAGAGAGCTTGGTTACCAAGCGCCGCTGCGCCACCTGCCCCATTGTCAAGCGTGGCGCATAGGGGACACGGGGGCGTCCTATGCCGGACCGCAATCCGGCGTCCTACTTACCTCAGGGGCCGCCGCGCCCACCTCGGCAGCCCGCTGTTCGACCGCGCCGAGTTGCTGGACGACCGAGACGAGTTGCTGGACGAGCGTGCCGAATTGCTGGACGAGCGCGCCGAGTTGCTGGACGACCGCGCCGAATTGCTGGACGACCGCGACGAGCTGCTGGCCGACCGGGCCGAACTGTTGGACGAGTTGGACGAGGCATGGCCGCCGACCGCCGTCTCCAGCTCGTCATCCGTCAACTCGATTGCCCCGGCCGGGTTTTCCGGCAAGAGCGCCTGCTCTTCTTCGCTCAGGCTGAGACGATACTCCGGATCCTTCCATGCACGAATGATTCGGTCAAACAACATAGTTCTCCTCCCTTTTGACTGCTATCCCCTCACGATACGCTGATACTGCCAACCTACACCGTCGTCTGCGGGCGTCGCTTCTTGATCGCGCACGAGGGCGGCATAGACACCGCCGAGGGCCAGCAAGTGTTCATGCGTCCCCCGTTCCACGATGACGCCGTTATCTAGCACCAAGATCAGATCGGCATTACGAACGGTGCTTAGCCGGTGAGCGATCACAATGCGGGTGCAGTTGAGGTCGCTCAGGTTCTGATCCACGATGCTCTCAGTGATGGCGTCCAGATGACTGGTCGCCTCGTCGAGCAGAAGGATGGCGGGGCGATGGGCCAGCGCGCGCGCAATCGCCAACCGCTGGCGCTGGCCGCCGGCCAGATCAACCCCTCCTTCTGCGATCACAGTCTCATACCCCATGGGCAAGCCGGCGATCTCCTCGTCGATCGCGGCCAAACGCGCGGCTTCGCTGATCTCTTCCAACGACAGCGCCGGATCGTGGGCGGCGATGTTGCGCCGGATCGAGCCGCTAAAGAGCGTCGGCTCTTGCAGGACGACGCCAAACTGGCGGCGCACCGTGCGGTAGTTCAGGTCTGACAGGGGCAGACCATCATACAAAACCGCCCCCTCCTCCAACGGATATAGGCCGAGTAAGAGCATGGCGAGCGTACTCTTGCCCGACCCCGACCGGCCGACGACCGCGACCTTCTGCCCCGGTTCAATCGTCACCGAGCAGTGGCGGACCGCCCAGGGCGCGCCGGGATGATAGCGGAAGCTGACGTTGCGCACTTCAATGTGCCCCGTCAGGCGCGGCGCCGGCTGCACCTGCTGCGCATCTTGTTCCGGTTTGGTGTCAAAGACGTCGGCGATGCGTTCCAGGTGTGCGCCCACAAGCTGCACCTGCTGCGCCGTGGCTACCAGCGAAGCCAATGGGTCCAGGAAGGACATGGCTAGGCTGCTCGCCGCCAACATGACGCCCAGGCTCATGTCACCGGCGAACACCAGCATGGCGCCGATCCAGAGCAAGACCACCGGGGCCAAGGAGTCGAGCGCCTCCCCACCCGTGTCGACCAGCATGGTCATGTGGCTGCGGCGCAGCGAGACGTTTAGCTGCTTGAAAAAGAGGTTTGACCAGTGGCTGAGGGCACGGTCTTCGGAAGCCGCCACCTTCAGCGTGGCAATCCCGGTTAGCGCCTCCACCAAATAGCTTTGGGACTCGGCTTGGGCCGCGATATCGCGTTCCGCCAGTTCGTACAGACGCCGCGTCGAACTCAGCATCAGCACAACCTGCACACCGCCAAAGGCCAGCACCACGAAACCGAAAATCGGCTGCCAAACCAGCAAGATGACCAGGTAAACTACCACCAGCGCCGCATCGAGAATGACGGACACGGTCTGTCCGGTCAATTCCTCGCGAATCACGGAGATACTGCCCAACCGCATCAGCAGGTCGCCGCTCGTCCGCTCCTGAAAGAAACGAAACGGCAGCCGCAGCATGTGTTCAAAGAAGCCGAGCATGACCTCGACGTCGAGCCGCGTTTCCAGGTACAGCGCCAAGGCGCTGCGCAGATAGGAAAAGATGACCTGGGACACCACCAGGATCGCCATGCCGCTGGCGAGGACCATGAGCGCGGAGACATCCTGCGCCGGCAGAATGGTGTCCACCACGACCAACGTAAAGAGCGGGAAGATCAGGCCGAGCACCTGGAGCAGGGCCGAGATGCCGAGGATCTGCGCCAACATGCGCGCGGCGCCCGGCGCGCGCATGATCTGGCGCAGGAAGCTGTGCCAAGACAGCTTGTCTTGCGGACCTTGCGGCCGGAAGTCTGCGCCCGGCTCCATGAGGAGTATCACACCGGTGAAACCCGCGGCGAATTCCTCGGCGGTCAGCCGCCGCCGGCCGGTGGCCGGATCGACGACCTCCACGGACTGCGGCGACCAGTGCTCCAGCACCAGGAAGTGATCAAAGCCCCAATGGACAATGGCCGGTCCCCGTACCTGCGCCAACCCGGCAGGCTCCAGGGATAAGGCGCGCACGCGCAGCCCCAGACTGCGCGCCGCCTCGGCAATCGCGCGCGCGGTCAAGCCATCGCGGCCGCTGCGTACATACCGGCGGCACTCGGTCAGCGTCGTGGCGCGGCCATGATAGCTCAGCACCATGGCCAAACACGCCGCGCCGCACTCGTGGGGCGTCATTTGGAGGATGACCGGCACGCGCTTCATGTCACTCCCGCCACCCAGGGCTCCAGCCAAGGCCAAGCGGCCAGCAGCAGCCCCGCCGCCATCGTCAGTCCGGCGAAAATCCAGAGATAGACGAGACTCCGCGGTGACGCCAAAGGCGGCAGCACCACTTTCTCCTGATTCTCTTGATAGTGCCGGAGCGCTTCAGACCGGAAGATGGAACGCCCGGCAGACGGTGAGCCGTGTTCAACTGCTTCAACTGCGGTGTCGCGGTGACTCCCGGTCTTCTGTTGTGAGGACACGCATACCTCCGCAAGTCTAGCGCCGCGCCACTGGCGGGTACCCCACAAGCGGCGCTGTCACGGCCCGGCTCAAATCGCTCGACAGCATAGTTGGCGGCGGAAATCACCAACGCAAAACAGATTGCTGTCGCATATGACCACAGAATTTGCTGACGTGAATTTCACCAGAAATCGCGCTAAATCAGCCGATATGACGTTGGCTGCTTGCCTTGTAGCGTAGCAGACCTTGACCGTCGCGTCAACCACATTGCAGCAAATTGGGGCATTTTTGCGTTGGGATTATGGGGTAGTTGGCAATGAGAGTTGTCGGCGCGGGTGGGGAAGCTCCCCTTATCGCGCGCCGTGGCGGTCGGCGCGCCAAACCCGCCGGCGACGCCGCGCACGTGCGATCATCTGCGTCACGCCGGAGGTGAACGCCTTGTCCAAGGCGCTCTACTAGGCAGGGTCATTTTTGTGGGGCCCGCCACTCGTCACGCTTGACGTCAAACGCGGGCATGGTGGACGACCAGCTTGTGGGTTGTTCTTTTGTATCGAGGGCCGGAAAGCTAGGGCGGTCTGAGAGTGACAACGGCGCTTTCGGCAGCGTCTCCCGTCCGTGGCGACGGCAGACCGAACTACTTGGCAATGACCCGGGCGTCGTTGATGCGTAGGAGTTCACGCACCACATCGTCGACCCGGCGCTTATAGCGCAATAGTTCGCGACGACATTCCACCTCGGCCGGCGTTTCGGCCTTGAACGTACGTAGCGCCTCTTCCAGTTCGGTGTCGATGGCCAACTTGTTGCGGTTGATCGTCTTGCCCCGCAAATACTCGCGCATCTGGGCGGCGATCACCGTATCATAGTGGGTCAGGTCGTTGTGCAGATCCACCAGGCGGTCAGAGGCGATGCCGGGCATCGGCAATGACCGCAACGTTTCCCACGCTCGATTCAGCTTACGTCGGTACACAATCCCTCTATTTGTATGGTCGGATACAACGGAGTCACCAACGGGATAGCGCTGGGTGCATCGCCCAACGGGGCGGATGTGCTATGTGCTGTCATACGGTTGAGGATGGGTGGCTTCTGCTGTGGGGCAGCTTGCGCTGCTGTCTGCCGCCGCGGCAGAAACACTTGGGCTGTCCGCATTATAGCAGCGGCAAACGGGCAGACTGCA
Source organism: uncultured Litorilinea sp. (assembly GCA_964372065.1). Taxonomy (GTDB): domain Bacteria; phylum Chloroflexota; class Anaerolineae; order Caldilineales; family Caldilineaceae; genus QEUY01. The sequence goes on along the minus strand of CAYJQA010000252.1, from coordinate 2,007 downwards.
AAATCGCGCGGGGCCGCGTGGCAAACGGGCACGCGCAACAGGGTCTGGTCACTGACCAGACCCTATCATTCACATACGCTTCGACTTGCCGATTCGGCCTAGTGAGTGCCGCCTCCCGGACGCATCGGCAGCGCGCCGGGCTGCGCATCATCGGGCAGGTCCTGTCCCATGAACCCGCGGCCCATCCCACGGCCCATGAAGTCGCCGCCCGGCTGGGTGAAGGTGTCCGCCTGTTCCTGGGTGACGATGCCTTCGGTCACGGCGTCGGCCACGGCCTGGTCATAGGCGGCCTGCACGCGCTCGCTCACAAACGCATCGAATGCCCAGCGCGCCTTCGTCAGATCGGCCTCTTCTTGTGTGATTTCACCGTCTGCCACCGCTTGGGCGAGGGCGGCGTCGCGCGCATCCAACTGCGCGGCGTCCAACTCGTCCACGGTAATGCCGAGCGCATCTGCCAGTAGTTCATCGCCGGCAGACGCGCGTGGGCCAAGGCCAAACGGCCCCGCGAGGCTGGCGGCGGCCTGCGCCACACCCGGCACCGTGACGACGGCCACGCCTGCCATCACGGCCAGGGCGAGCACGATCACCAACCCGCGCACCCACTTGTTCTGCATCTTCATGTTGAACCCCTTTCTCGCGTTGCGAGATACGATGTAGACGACCGGCCGCGTCGGTCCGGTCGCGCCGGAAACCGGCTAGCCTTCGTTGCTCAGGATAGCGGCGGGGTCTTAAGCGGGTATGAAGAAGGTGTGTGGGAGTTGTGGAGATGGCGGAGTATTGCGCCCGGGTGCCGCGGAAAGCCTAGTGACTCAGCCGATCGATTTCTTGCCGTACGACCGACCAGACATCGGCCAGCCCCAGACGGACAATCCAGTGATTGAGGTACACCCAGTCAAGCCCATCGCCTGTGGTGATCAAGATGCTCGCCAGGTCGCGAATGTGTTTGGTTTGCCGGCTGATGGCATAGTACTGAACTTTGTTCAAGATCAGGTCTTCGGGCGCATGCACGTACACTCTGCCGAGAGGGGGATCAAAGTCAACCTGTCGTCGTCTAGCCAGAGAGGAAGCCCGCAATTCGTCGCCGGCGCGGAGCAGATAGATATCCGCCTTGAACCCTGTCGCCCCATGGATCGCATGGATCGGCAGATCCCCTTCCGGCTGGAGCAACACGTCGAGGATAATCTCTGGTGGGAGCAACATGCTACGGCGGGTGAGTTCTTCCGCCAATCGCCGGACGTGCGTCGCCGGCAACAGGACAACGAGGTCAACATCCATTGTGGTGCGTGGCTCTCCCCACGCCCACACCGCGACCGAGCCGCCGATGAGATACTCGAGTCCGGTCGCTTCAATTGCATCCACAACCAGGCGGGCGAAGTGGAAGAACCCTATGCGGTCGGCCATTTTACTGTCCGACCTTGGCGGTGGTAGTAGTTGAGGAGGCCGCCGCGTATGATGCGGTAGGCTTCATCTTCGGTCAGGTGCGGCTCGCGCTGGCGCAAGCGCAGGACGCCCACGCGCTCGGCCGCCTCGATCATGGAGGCGGCCATTTGTGCCCGTGCCGCGGGCGTCAACTCCCGCAGCCGCGCGATGACCGTCAGATCGATCTCCGCGACCGCTCCGGCGATCGCTTGGCGCATCTTGTCCGTTACGATCAGAGGGTGTTCTGCCGAGTAACGCATAGTCCTATTGTCGCGCGCTTGCGGTCGGGCGCGCCGATCTGCGCCCGACCGCAAGCGCATTGACGTTATTCGCTCTTGGTGCGCGCCTGTACGCCCGCCAAGTCCTCGATGATGGTCAACACCGCCGAATGATCCAGGTTGCCCCGGTCGGCGGCCATGAGCGCGGAGAACAACTCGTGCGCGACCGCGGTGGCGGGCAGCGGCACGTGTAGGTTCTTGGCCGTCTCCATGATGATGTTGAGGTCTTTGTAGTGAAAGGCGCTCTTGAAGCCCGGCGCAAAGTCGCCCTTGATCGCGCGCGGGCCGCGCACGTCCATGACACGCGTTT
>CAYJQA010000251.1:5255-7859 GCA_964372065.1 uncultured Litorilinea sp. | reverse complement strand
ACTCAGGGTGCATATCCTCGAAGAAGCTGATCATCACCCAAACGACCATGGGAATGGTGATGACAAGATGGGTGATCGCCACCGGCGCGAGCGTGCCCGTCAACCGGAGAAAGCGAAAGAGCGTAAAGAGCGGAATGAGGTACGACAGGCCGGGCGTGATGCGCGCCAGCATGATCAACATGCCCATGCCCAACGCTTTGCCCTTGGCGATGCCATAAGCCGCGGGCACCCCCACCAGCAGGCCGAACAGCGTCGCCGAGCCGGAGACGATGACGCTGTTCACTGTGTACAGGCCAAACGGGCTGCGCTCAAATACCTGCCGGTAGTTAGCCAGGGTCGGCGGATTGGGTATCCAAACGGGCGGATAGGCGATGTTGTCGATCTCGGTCTTGAAGGCGAGCGACAGCATCCAAAGCATCACGAAGAGTGCCGGGGTAATCACCACAAACATGGCAAATAGGAGCGCCACGTTGCTCGCCAATCTGCGCAGCCTTGAGCGCAAACTCCGGCGTTGCGTCACTTTGTCCATCGCATCCGCTCCCTGGCAACTAAGAGGACGGCGGCCAGCGCCACAATGATGACGAAGAACACGACGACCACCGCAGACGCGTGTCCCACATTGAAGAACGAGAAAGCCTGCAGATAGAGATAGATGTTGATCGTTTCCGAGGCGGTGCCCGGCCCTCCCTGCGACATGACGAAAATGATGTCGAAGCTCTTCACGGCATCGATTGCCCGGAGAATGATGGCCACCATCAGAAACGGCATGACCAGGGGCAGCGTGATGTAGCGGAACATGTCCCAACGGCTGGCGCCATCGATCAAGGCCGATTCGTAAGGCTCGGTGGGCAGCGCCGCCAGCCCCCCCAGCACAATCAACATGACCAGCGGCGTCCACTGCCACGTCTCGCCCAGCACCAGCGCCGGGATCACCGTGTTCTTGTCGTAGATCCACAACTGCTTGGGAATGCCGATCAGGCTGAGCAAGTAGTTCAGCACGCCGATCTGCGGATGGTACATCATGATGAAGATGAGGGCGATGGCGACAGGCGTAGTCATCATGGGCAGGATATAGATGCCGCGCAGCAAGCCACGCAGGGGGAAGCGTTGGTGAAACACCTCGGCGGCGAACACACCCAAGATCACGGGCGCGACCACGCTCAAGACCGTGAAGTACAGGGTGCGCGGGATCGTCTCCAGGAAGCGGGTATCGGTCGCCAGCATCCGATAGTTGGTCAGCCCCGTGAACGACCGTTGCATCCCCAACTGCCAGTCATTTAGGCTCATCCAAACGGTGAACAGCCAGGGGAAGATAATGACGGCGAAGATGGCGATGAGGGCGGGGAGCAGGAAACGGACATAGGTCCGCCGGCGGGAATAGCTGTCACGTCCCAAACGCCGAACTGGGCCAGGCGCGGCCGACTTGCCAACTGACGGCAGCATCGTTACCTCCAGGAGGGGCAGCGGGACGCCGGATCGCGCGCGGCGTCTCGCTGCCTCTTGTCAGTTACTCAGTTTGAACTGCGGAGGAAGCAAGCGGATCTTAGCCCTGCTCGCTCTTCTCATAGATGGGCATGAAGTCAGCCGTGGCCTTCTTCAATTCTTCGGCCGGGTCCGCGCCGCCAATCATGTTGGTCAAGGCGATCCCGAAGATGTCGCGGAACTCGGTGACCGGGATGATCTCGGGCAGGCCAGGTCGCAGGATCTGGCCGGAGCCTTCGAGGCAATCGAAGTACTCAGCCGGCATGGTCGAGCCTTCCGCCCGGTTCGGGTCGGCCAGCGCCGACGAGCGCGGCGGCACGGCTGCGCCCGCCTGCAGAATACGCAGGTTGTTGACCTTGTTCGTTGCCCATAGACAGTAGTAGTAGGCCGGGCCTTTCTTCTCAGAGGCCGCGGAGACGCCAATGCCGTCGCCGAACATGGCTGCATGTTGCGCCACGGGACCCTTCGGGAACACCCCGTAGCCAACCTTGCCGACGACCTGGGACTTCGTCGGGTCTTCCATCGGAGTGGCGAAGCCAATGCCGTCCTGCCACATGGCCGCCTGGCCGAGTGCAAAGGCCGACTGGCACTCGTTCCAGTTGAACCCGCTGGCGCCGGCTGCCGAAGTGTCCTTGAGCAGGCTTTGGTAGAGCGTGGCCGCTTCGATGGCTTCCGGCGATTCGGTGTTGAACGTGCCGTCGGGGGAGATGGGGTCCATGCCCCAACCCTGCATCAGATGCGTCCATACCGGCACATTGGCGTTCTTCAGACCGCGCGCCAGATAGCCCACGACGTTGTTGTCCGGATCGTGCAGGGTCTTGGCAGCTTCGAGCATAGCATCGAAGCTGTCGGGGTAGGCGACGCCCTTGGCCTCGAACAATGCCTTGTTCCAGTACATCATCCAGAGGTCGATCTTGATCGGGATCGAGCAGATGCGACCTTCGGTGTCGGTGGCATAAGCCTGGGCGCCCGATGAGAAGTCATCCCAGTCGAAGTCCGCCGGGGTCATGGTGGGGTCGTCCAGATACTCGCGCAAGTCCATCGTCCAGTGATTCTTGGCAAACATGCGCTTGTGAACGTGATACGAGTAGTGGACGACATCGAACGAGGTCGCCCCTGCAT
>CAYJQA010000251.1:0-5245 GCA_964372065.1 uncultured Litorilinea sp. | reverse complement strand
GCATTGAACTCCATGACCTGCTTTTGGCGCGCCTGCTGCTCCGGGATCTGTTCGGCGCCGACGGTGATGCCCGTCAGGTCTTGGAACTCCTGGTGGTTCTTCATCAGGACGTCCACGAGATTGCCCTGCGTGAAGGTGATCTCGATCTTCTCGCCCTTATAGCGCTGCCAGTCGAATTCGGTGGCCGCCCCTTCCGCGGGCATGGCCGCCGGGGCCGCCGGCTGGGGGGCCTGCGCAGGCACACACGCCGCCAAGGGCAGCGCGGCCAGCCCGACGCCGACGATGGCTGATGTCCTCATAAACTCCCGACGAGACACGGACCTGGTTACCATTGTCATCCTCCTCAATGAGTTTGAACTTTGAGCTGTTCGGCGTAGGACACAACGCTCCCTTAGCCCTTAGGCAAGGGCTAGGGGAGCAACAACATTGACCTGCGGCGGATTATGCTCACGATTCACCACCCGCATTGGCGGTGTTCTACTCTTATGGGCAACACTGCCCACACGCGGCACTGCGGCGGAGGCAGTTAGCTGTCTCCGCATGTCCTACGACAGAAGACCTCCACGGCGCAAGATGTCCGCGAGCGCGTCGGCCTCAGCCGCCGTGCAGGGACGCAGCGGGGCTGCCGGCGGGCCGGCTTCCACCCCCAGCACGGTCAGCGCGCCCTTCAGACCGGCCAGGAAGCCGTCGAACGGCCCATCCCCGGCGACCACGCGATAGACGGCCTTGAGCGCGCTCGCCTGGGCGTTCAACGCCACGCTGCGCGGCCAGTCGCCCGCAACCGCCGCTTCATAGGCTTCGACGAGGTAGCGACCCGCGATGTTGCCCAGCGACGGCACCAGTCCCTGCGCGCCCAGCAACACCGCCACATTACCCAGCACATCGGTGCCGAGGAACAACCGGAAATCTTGGCCTTGCTCGCGCAGGGTCAGCACCATCTGGTGAAACTCGGTGACGTCGGCCTGCGAGTCCTTCACGCCAACCACGTTGGGAATCTTCGCCAACTCGGCATACGTCGCCAGGGCAATGGATGTTTTGACGATGCCGGGGTACTGGTAGACGATGATCGGCAGCGCGGTCGCGTTGGCCAACGCCCGAAAATGGCGCACGATGTCCGCCTGGCCGGGAGCGATGTAGTAGGGAGCCAGCGACACGAGGATGTCGGCGCCTAACTGTTCGGCCCGCCGCGCCCGCGCCACCGCGCCCGCCGTCGAGGGATGGCTCACGCCGACATAAAGCGGTATGCGCCCACGCAGCGCCTCTTTGGCGAAGCGCACCAGGCACGACCACTGCTCGTCATCCAGCGCCCATGCCTCGCCCGTGGTGCCGGCGACAAAAACGCCGTGCACCCCATCGGTCACCATGCGTTCCACCAGCTGATGCACACCGGCTTCGTGAACTGTCACGCCATCGGCGCGCAACGGCGTTACCACGGGTACAACCACACCGCCGATCTTGGATCGGTCCATCCCTATCCTCCTCGCTTACGGCAGTGAATGGCAACAGGCTGCTCGCACCAGCCGATCGGATCGGGCGGCATCACATAACAGCAGTAGTGCAGATACCGGGGACCTGCCATGGTGAACTCCACACTGAGGCGATCGTCTGCTTGCGACCAGGTGTTTTTGATATGCGATTTGCGTTCTGCTGAGGAATCTATCCATCACTATAGGCTGGAATCGGTCATAGTGTCAACTCGGTTTGTTTGCTCGCCCCAGCGACCGTTATGCGATTCCCTCCACGTCCACGTCCCGCCACCAGCTCTGTGTGGCCGCGGCCGCGCCGTCTGGACCCGTCACGGCCGCCATGACACCGGCGCAGAGGCGTTGCCTGCCCCTGTCGCCGCATGTATAATCAACTCAATGCCCAGGGCTTTCCACCCGTGAGGAGCACGCGCGTCCGGAAACGATCAGGCCCAGCCGCTGCCGTAACGAGTTCCGACCGGCTCCGGCAGAATCGTTTGCGAACTCTCGGACAACGTTGCTGCGGTAGCATTGCCACCAGCGCCGGCCGTGGGGCAAGCCTCGTCTACTCTGCGCGGTCCAGCGCCGCGCGACCTGCCCAAGTTCGCCATGCGACTGGCGGCGCTAGCGGAGCCGGGCCATCCCGACGGCGTGCGGGCTGTTGGTGGGCTGCCGCGCAGCCCGCCCCCGGTTGCCATTGCCAACGCCATCTACTGTCATGCAGTAGGTGTCCATGCAAATCATCGGCTACATCTGGGTCAACAACGAGGAGCAAGGCCATGAACGCGCGTGAACGAGTGTTGACCGCTCTGCGCTGTGAGGAACCGGACCGGGTTCCCTACTGCGAGATCGGTATTGACCGGGCTTTCGCCCGCAAGTTGCTGGGGTGGGCGGAGTCTGGCAACCAGAAGACCGCCAGCATGGAAACCAACCCCTATACGATCGAGGAAGCTAAGGCGCTGGCGACGGAACTGGGGATGGACAACCTCTACTATGTGCTGCGCGCGCCGGTCTATGCGGATCGGCTGCCCGGCGAGGATGGGCGTCTCTTTTACGGCCCCGGCCAGATCCGGTCGGCAGCCGATCTCGACCTCCTCCAACTGCCCGATCCCTACGATGACAGCCTGTACGCGGGAGCCAGGGAGTTCGCCGAGCAGAAAGGGGACTACTCCGCCTGGTTCATCACCCGCGTGGGCATCTTTCCCACCATGTTGAGCATGGGGATGGAGGGCTTCAGCCTGGCCCTCTACGACGACCGGGCGCTGGTGGAGGAGATCCTCGACCGCTACTGTGATTGGGCCGCCGTGGTGGCCGAGCGCGTCTGCCAACTGGGGTTCGACGTCTACGTCTCCACCGACGACATGGCCTTCAAGACGGCGACCTTCTTTTCGCCCCGGTTGTTTCGGGAGATGGTCCTGCCGCGCTACCGGCGCGTGGCCGAGCGGATCACGCTGCCCTGGGTTCTGCACAGCGACGGCAACATCCTGCCCTTTTTGCCCGACCTCCTCGATCTGGGGATTGCCGGGCTGAATCCCATTGAGAAAGGGGCAATGGATATCCAGGCCGTGAAGCGCGCCTATGGGGATCGGCTCTGTCTGCTGGGCAATGTGGACCTCAACTTGCTCGGGCTGGGTAGCCCGGCGGAGGTGGAGGCGGAGGTCCAGGACCTCATCCGCGAGATTGGTCCGGGCGGCGGCTATGTCGTCACCAGTGGCAACAGTCTGGCCGCGTACGTCAAGCCCGAGAACGTGCGGGCGATGGTGGCGGCAGTGCGCCGGTTCGGGCGCTACCCGTTGTAGCCCGATCCCGGCGACACCGCTGGGGCGACGGGCTTGTCGCTGGGGGTTCTCAGAGGCATCAAACAATCGTGTGGCCGGGGACCGCGGTCACGCTGCGGCCCTAGCAGGCGTTTGCAAGCGCCTGCCAGGGCCTTTCTCTTTATGCTTGGCTTAGTTCCAACTACTTAGCGTTGCGGTCGCCGGCACGCAGTCCGCCGCACGGCGCAGGGGCAATTGTAACCAAATGTTTACCGTGGTTCACCGCACCGTTCACCCGCGCGGCGTATACCTGAAAGCGCCAGCGCGCCGCATGGCTGCCGCCGGCGCAGGCAGGGGCGGCACAAACCCGGACGGCCGCGGGGCCGCTCACGCGCCACACGCTCGACACGCCGTCCGAACATACCGATGGTACAGTGTATAAGACGAAGGCTGCACTTCAGGTCAAGACGCCTGCCAATACGCGCCGGCGTCGCCGCCCTGGATATTGTCGGGGATGGCTGGCCGCGTGACGCCGCGCACCGACCCTAAGTGAAAATAGACGCAAACACACGCGAACAAACGGAGATGCCGCATCATGGAAGAAATGACCTCCACCAACGTGAAACGCCTGGCCCACGCGTCAGCCTATGGCCCGCAACCGGGCGGCGAGCACGCTGACGTCGATTATCACACGCATGTCGATGCGCACCGCCAGGCATCCGGCTTGGCGAACATCATTCTGGGCGGCCAGGATGGCCTGGTGAATGTGCTGGGGGTGATCCTGGGCGTGGCGGCTGCGACCAGCGACGCCCGGATTGTGATGGTCGCCGGCCTGGCGGCGACCGTCGCCGAGTCGATCTCTATGGGGGCGGTCGCCTACACCTCCACCCTGGCCGAAGCCTCCTTCTACGCCAGTGAGCGCGAACGTGAGTATCGGCACATCGCCCGAGTACCGGAGCTGGAGCGCCAGGAGATCTACAAGATCTACCGCGAAAAGGGGTTCAGCGACGAGATTCTCGAACAGGTGGTCGCGACGATCACGTCTGACACGGATACTTGGGTCCAGGTCATGATGGCCGAGGAGCACCAGCTCTCGCCGACCAACCGCAAAAACGCCCTGAGCGCGGCGCTGGTGGTGGGCTTGTCGGCCATTGTCGGCTCGCTGATTCCCCTAGCGCCCTTCATGTTTCTGGCCGTCAAGACGAGCATCTTCGTATCGATCCTGATATCGGCATTGACGCTATTCGTGGTGGGGTTCTACAAGGCACGCGTCACGGTGGGACATCCCGGCAAGAGCGGGCTGGAGATGGCCGTCATCGGCACGGTGAGCGCGCTGGCGGGCTATCTGGTCGGCGTTCTGCTCAAGGTGCCGGGCGCATGACGCGCTTCCGCGCCGCATCGCGACACCGCTAGACCGAACTAGATCGCCTGTGTGCCCCTGGATGAGCGCACCTTTGTGACATGATGCGCTTGGCTCATCAGATACATCCCCCTTCGTTTGGCAACTTAGGTCGATTGTATCTGGTGAGGCCGCATTGTGTGACCGCCCTGACATAAAAACCCTGTTGACTTCGCCGCGGACTGCGTGGTATTCCGGTCAGGCCGGCGAGCAGGCGATTGCCGAGGTGTTTACCGGCCCAGTGACGTCGAGACGGCGCGCGGCCAGTCCGTCCGCGACGTGTCCGCGCGTCGATTCTCGCTGGACTCGTCCGTAACATCCGCGGGAATAACCTGGGGTGGTTCGCTGGGCCGCTCCCCGTGCCATGTCACCCCCTAGCGTGCGTTCTCGAGGCGTGTTTTTAGGAAATCCGTTGGGCTTTAGCGGGGCCTGCCATCGCGTGCGTCTCCGCGTCTTGGATACCGACGCACGTCTTGTGCCGCATGACACCGGCTCTGTCTCCTGCGTGCCCCCCAATTGACAGCGCCGCGACGCCGCGGCTACAATGAGGGCCCCTGCAAGCACCCGGGTCGGTGGCGGAATGGCAGACGCAGCGGACTTAAAATCCGCCGGGGCAACCCGTGTGG
>CAYJQA010000250.1:0-7873 GCA_964372065.1 uncultured Litorilinea sp. | reverse complement strand
TCCGCGGCGGTTCCGGTCTTCCCTCTTGCCTGTCTCATAATACTAGCGGCGGTTTTGAACCGCCGGGGCCGCCCGTGCGGTTGGAAAACCGCACCTACGATCCGCGTGTCCTTAGAAGGAGTCTGCGACGAAGAATCCCTCTGGCATCGTGGCCCAGAGAGACCCTTCGGCTCCGCCTCAGGGTGACAAGTGCCTACAGCAGCGCCTTTAGCTCGTCCAGGTTGGCGATTTGCAGCGGGCGCACACCCTCTTCGATCTCGTGGATCATAGCGATGGTCCTCGCCGTCAGCGGCGTCGGCACACCATGTTTGCCGCCAAAGCTCACAATGGGGCCAAGCTGCGCATCGGCTTCGGTCTTGCGCTTACGCACCGCCAAGTCGCGCCAGATACCGCTGTGCGTCTTGGCCGACTTGGAGTTGAAGACCACCATATCGTCCAGCGAGTGCAGCGACACGGCCATGTCGGTGTCCGGCATAAAGGCGTGCGGGTCAAAGCCGTTGAAGGCTTCGGGGGTCACGCCCTGCGCGGTCGCCACGGCCAGCACTTCTTTGGCGATGGCGATGTAGACCGCCCGATAGGCAGGGTCGGCCAGCGCGGCCGCGATGGACTCATTGGTCAGCGCCGTCACAAACAACTGCGCGCCATAGGCCATCTTGCCCCACAAAAAGCCCCAGATGTTGCGCGTGATGATGGCGTTCGGCTCAAAGTCTGAGAACACGGCGTGCAGCGCCTCGATGCGCGGGGTGAGGACCCCGTCGATCTCGCCCAACACCACCGCGCCCCGCCCGCCGTACATGATCAGCCCCGGCTCCAGATAGTCTGCGCCGAAGTTGACGAACGCGCCCACCGTGCGCGGCTTGCCCACGATCTCGCCGATCACCAGTTCGTTCAGCCCGTTCTGCACCGACACCACATACCCCTGCGGGCTGAGGTGCGGCGACAGGGCGCGCGCCGCGGCGGCCGTGTCCTGCGCCTTGACGCAGAGCAGCACCGTCTCCCATTGCCCCTGCACCGTCTCCGGCGTATAGGCCGCGGCGGGGACGGCAAACTGGGCAATCGGCCCGCTGATGGTTAGCCTGTGGGCGTTGATGGCGTCCACGTGCTCGGCGGCGCGGTCCACAAAGGTCACATCATGCCCGGCGCGGGCCAGATATGCGCCGATGGTCCCCCCGATCGCCCCGGCCCCCCAAATCAGCAGCTTCATGGCTTAGTCCCATCCTTCGGTAATCAGCGCCCGCGTTTCCTGTACCGCGACTTCCCACAGCGCCAGCATCTCGGCGTCCGGGCGCTCATAATAGCCGCCGTAATTGCCGTCGCCATAGACCGCGCGCATCTCCGCGCCTACCAGGCGCGCCTTGCCCGCGCGGTTGGGCACGATTTTCTGCTCGGCGGGTAGCGCCACCCCCGCCAGCCGCGTCCACGGGAAGTTCTCCATCCACGACGCATGGCTGCCCATCGGGTCGATCGCCTGCACCTTGGCCCACGTCTTGGGCGCATTCCACCAGTTGTGGAACTTCACGCGCGTGCCGGGGTGGTCGGCCATCCACTCGGTCGCCAGTGCATCGGCGGGGGCGTTGCCGCCGTGCCCGTTGACCAGCAGAATCCGCCGGAAGCCGCTGTGCGCCAGGCTGTCCAAGATATCGCGCACCAGCCGCACGTAAGTTTCCACGCGCAGGCTTACCGTGCCGGGATAGGCGCGGAAATAGGGCGTCACGCCATACGCCTGCACGGGGAAGACCGGCACGCCCAGCGGTTCGGCGGCTTCGAGCGCCACCCGTTCCGACAGCAGGCTGTCCACGCTCAGGCTCAGATAGCCGTGCTGCTCCGTGCTACCCAGGGGCACCACGGCCCGGTTGTCGCCTTGCAGATAGGCTTCTACCTGCATCCAGTTCATATCGGTGATCCGCATAGGGGTTTTTCCTCAGGTATTAGGTTAAGAACGGGGTAGTTTGTAGCGGCGGTTTCCTAACCGCCGATGCGTGCCGCTCGCGACGGCGGCTAGATGAACCTTAAGAAATTTCGCTGGTCATTGTAGGTGCGGTTTCCGCGCCAAGTGGGAACCTGCCTGGGCGCGCACATCTGTTACGACAGCAGACCGGCGGTTAGGAAACCGCCGCTACGGTCAGGCGAAAGTCGTCCATTTCCTGAAACTCCTAGCGTCCGCGCCTACGCGTCATACAGATGGCACGCCGTGAGATGATCCGGGGCCGCGCCCGCCTTGAGCCGCGGCGTTTCCACCAGGCAGCGGTCAAACGCCGCCGGGCAACGGGTGTGAAAGGGGCAGCCCTTGGGCAGATCGAGCGGGCTGGGCAGTTCGCCCTGCACGGCTTCCACCGTGCTCTTGCGCGTGGGGTCCAGCGTGGGCGCGGCGGAGATGAGCGCCTGCGTGTAGGGGTGCAGCGGCTGCGAGAAGATGCGCTCGGTCGCGGCCAGTTCCACCACGCTCCCCAGATACATCACCGCCACCCGGTGCGAGATGTGACGCACCAGGCGCAAGTCATGGGCCACAAAGAGCACGGTCAGCCGCAGCCGTTCTTGCAGGTCCAACAGCAGGTTGATGATCTGCGCCTGGACCGACACATCCAGCGCCGAGACCAGTTCGTCGGCGACCAGAATTTCCGGCTCCACCGACAGACAGCGGGCAATGCCGATGCGCTGGCGTTGGCCGCCGGAAAACTCGTGCGGCAGCCGTTGGACGGCGTCCGGCGGCAGCCCCACCAGCGCCACCAACTCGCGGATGCGGTCGTCTACCTGCTGCGGCGGGCACAGCCGATGAACGCGCAGCGCCTCGCCCAAGGTCTGCCCCACCGTCATGCGCGGGTTGAGCGAGTTAAACGGGTCTTGAAAGACCATCTGCACCCGGCGGTGATAGGCGCGCAACGCCTGCCCCTTGAGCGTCGGGACGTCCAAACCGTCAAAGTGGATGCGTCCTGCGTCGGCGTCGTAGAGCCGCACAATACAGCGGGCCAGCGTCGTCTTGCCGCAGCCCGACTCGCCCACGATGCCCAACGTCTCGCCGCGGTGTACCTGCAGGCTGACGCCGTTAAGCGCCTTGACCTCGCGGCGCTGCTCCCCACGCAGCCGCCCCACCACCGATTGGGCCACGGGAAAGGTCTTGTACAGCCCGTCAATCTGCAAGACGACCGGCGCATCGTTCTGGTCCAGTGTAGGCTGGGTCATGCTACCGCCTCCTCGCCGCTATGCGTTTCGCCGGGATGCGCCAACTTGTCATGGTGCAGACAGGCCGAAAAGCGATTGTGCCCCACCGGGACCAACGGCGGGCGCTCCCCCCGGCAGGCGTCCGTCACATAGGCGCAGCGCGGCGCATAGGGGCAGCCCGGCGGCAGCTTCGCCAGGTCCGGCGGCGCGCCGGGGATGGGCAGCAGCGGCTTGCGGCTGGCCCCGCCCGTGGGGACCGAGTTGAGCAGCCCCAGCGTGTAGGCGTGGCGGGGCTGGCGGAAGATGTCTTCCACCGCGGCCACCTCCATGAGTCGCCCCGCATACATCACCGCCACCCGGTTACAGGTCTGGGCCACCACGCCCAAGTCGTGCGTCACCAGGATCACGCTCATCCCCAACTGTTCCTTGAGGCGCAAGATCAGTTTCAAGATTTGGTCTTGGATGGTCACATCCAGCGCCGTGGTCGGTTCGTCGGCCAAGAGCAGTTGCGGGTTGGACGCCAGCGCGATCGCGATCATCACGCGCTGGCGCATCCCGCCCGAAAACTGGTGCGGGTAGTCCTTCAGCCGGTGCGCCGCCGACGGGATGCCCACCATCTGCAACAGCTCGACCGCGGTCATCTCGACCTGGGCATTGCTTAGGTTGGTGTGCTCGCGCAGCGTCTCCTTGATCTGCTCGCCCACCGACAGCACCGGGTTGAGTGCGCTGATCGGCTCTTGGAAGATCATGCTGATCTCGCCCCCGCGCACCTCGCGCAGGTCCGCCGCCGACAGCGTCATGATCTCGCGGTCGCGCCAGACCACGCTCCCCTGGACGTCGCCGTTGGCCGCGACCAGCCGCACCAGCGAGCGCAGCGTCACGCTCTTGCCCGACCCGGATTCGCCTACCAGCCCCAACACTTCGCCGGGGTAAAGGTCAAAGCTCACGCCGTCCACTGCGGTCAGTTGGCCGCGGCCGGTGTGAAACGTGGTGCGTAAGTCGCGCACGCGCAGCAACGGCTGGCCGTCGCGCAGCGTCGGCGCGGGTATGGTGCGTGTCATTTGCGGGGCCTCAAGAGGTCGGCCAGCCCGTCGCCGAGCAGGCTAAAGGTGATCCCGGCGATGGTGAGGGCCAGGGCCGGGAAGGTGGAGATCCACGGTGCGGTGGTCATGAAGTTCTTGCCGTCCGCCACCATCACGCCCCATTCGGCGGTCGGCGGCTGCGCGCCCAGCCCCAGATAGCCCAGGCTGGCGCCCAACAAGATCCCCAACGACATGGCGGTCATCCAGTAGGTGAGCGCCGGGCCGATGACGTTGGGCAGCAGATGGCGCAGGATGATGCGCCACGGCGTATAGCCCATGGTGCTGGCCGCCATGGCATATTCGGACTGCTTCTGCACCAACATCTCGCCGCGCACCAGCCGGGCATAGGCCACCCAGCCCACCGCGCTCACCGCCACGTACATATTTCGCAGCCCAGGGCCGAGGAAAGCGACAATCGCGATCACCAAGACCAAGAAGGGGAAGACCACGATCACATCCACCACGCGGCCAAAGACCGCATCCGCCCACTTGCCGTAATAGCCGACCACCGCGCCCAGCAGCGAGCCAAAGAAGAACGGAAAAATCGTCGTGAAGATGGCAATCTGCAAGTCTACGCGCGCCGCCCAGATGACCCGCGAGAAGAGGTCGCGGCCAAAGTTGTCCGTGCCGAACAGGTGCGCGCCGCTCGGCGGCGTCAGGATCATGTTGTAATCAAAGTCGGTGGGGGTGTAGGGGGCCAGCAGGATAAACCCTACGAACAGCAGCAGCCCGGCGATCAGCGTGAATTTCGGCTGCACGCGGGCGCGTGACCGGGTTGGCATGGCAAGTGGGGCCGTCGTCGCGGCCATAAATTCCTCCTGCGAACGTGAGTCACTCTGTCATGCTAAACGCAGTGAAGCATCTCTCTGTGGGTGTCGCCAGAGCAGAGGGATTCCTCGCTACGCTCGGAATGACAAGTTTTACACAGTCATTTACTCAGGATATTTCCACCCGCGGGTCCAACTGGGCATAGGCCAAGTCGGTCAGCAAAAAGACCAGCGACACCAGAATCGCAAAGGTCAACGTCAGCCCCTGGATCGTGGCATAGTCGCGGCCGAAGATGGAATCCACCATCAGCCGCCCTACGCCGGGGATGGCAAAGACCGACTCGGTGATGACCGCGCCGCCAAAAAGCGAGCCAATATTCAGCCCCAAGAGCGTAATGGTGGAGATGAGCGCATTGCGCAAAACGTGCTTGATCAGCACCACCCGGTTACGCAGCCCTTTGGCGCGCGCAAAGTCCACATACTCCGCGGTCAGCACTTCGATGATCGACGCTCGCAGCGTCCGCATCAGCACCGCCGACAGATTGAAGCCCAGCGTCAGCGCGGGCAGGAACAGGTGATAGAGATGACCCGTAAAGGTCTCGCCGTAGCCGCCGATGGGGAACAGGCCCAACCGCGCCCCCAGCAGGGTCAGCAACAGCAGACCGACATAGAAGGTGGGCAGCGACAGCCCCACCTGAAAGACGGCGCGGATCAGGTTGTCTAGGAACGTATTACGGCGCAGCGCGGCCACAAAGGCCAGCGGCACCGCCAGCGCCACCGCCAGCACCGCGCCGTAGAGGGTCAGAAAGATCGTCACAGGGACCCGCTGCAAGATCAACCTTGCCACGGGAATCTTGAAGCTGATGGAATCGCCCAACTCGCCCCGGAAGAAGTTGGCGACAAAGATGCCAAACTGCACGAGGATCGGCTTATCCAACCCCATCTGTGCGTTGATGCGCGCCACATCCTCTTCGGTGGCGCGGTCGCCCAAGATCGCGCTGGCGGGGTCGCCGGGCAACAGCCGGACCATGAGGAAAACAATAAACATGATGACAAAGAAGGTCGGTACGATCTGCAACAGGCGTACCAGGATGTAGTTCCAGCGATTCACAGGGATGCCTCCTGTGGGCCGTGGGCGTGGTGCGTAGAGGACGTCGTTGGCCCCTATGCACCACACCGGCCGAGCGGATAAACCTTAACTCAAGCGACTACCCAATTCGATGGCCGATCTTGGTCATGCCGAGCGTTAGCGAGGAATCTCTCTGCCGACACGCCTACCGGAGAGATTCCTCCTCGCAGACCCTTCGCTGCGCTCAGGGCAGGCTTCGTCGGAATAACATTGCCGCACTAATTACCTAACCTTCATGAAACCGCACCTACGATCAGCGCGCCCTTAGAAGGGCAGGCTTCCTCGGCATGACCGGATCATGTCGCGGGTTGCTTACTGCTCCAAGTACGCGTTGGTGAAGATGTTCTGGCCCAACGGGATTTGGAAGAAGCCCTTCACGCTCGTGCGCAAGGCCACCGGGTAGGGGGTCTCGTACAGGAAGATGATCGGGGCGTTCTCGACGAAAATCTGTTGGATGCGGTTATACATCTCGGCGCGCTTGGCGATGTCCTGTTCCTTCTGGCTCTGGGTATACAGGTCTTCCAACTCGGCGTTCTGGAAGCCGGTGTGCAACGACTCGACGACGCTGTAGATGGCGAAGTAGGAGGTAATCTGGCTGGGGTCGTTGATGTCGTTGGTCCAGGCGGACGTGCGCATCTGGAAGTCGTTGGCGCGATAGCGTTCGGTGCGGGTGGCGGCGTCGACCTGCTCGATGTTGAGCGTCACGCCCACCTGCGCCCACATCTGCTGCATGGCGGTGAGGAGCGCGGCGTCATCGGCGTTGCCGGCGATGGCGAGGCAGGAGACCTCGAAGCCGTCCGCAAAGCCCGCTTCGGCCAGCAGTTCCTTGGCCTTGTCGGGGTTGTAGTCGTACATCTCCTGGGGCGCGAACAGCGGCGTCGTGGAGGCCATGTAGGAACGCTCCGGCGTACCGACGCCAAAGGTCACCAGTTGGATGATGGCGTCTTTGTCGGTCGCGTAGTTGAGCGCCTGGCGCACCTTCACGTCACCCAGCGGGTTGGCCGTGCCGTCCAGCAGCTCGGGGCGACCGTTCATCAACAGGCTGGTCACCTTGGTGGAGGGGAACAACTCCATGTTGAGGTTGGCGTCGGCCTTTAGCTCGCCGACGCGGCTCAGCGGGATGAACTCGGCCGCGCTGATTTCACCGGCTTGCAGCTTCAGGATGCGGGTGGCGTGTTCGGGGATGATCTCGAAGCGCACGGCGTCCAGATAGGGCAACTGCACGCCGTCGGCGTCCACCTGCCAGTAGTAGGGGTTGCGTTCCGCCACCATGTACGAACCGCGCACCCATTCCGTGAGCACAAACGGGCCGGAACCGATGGGCTTCTCGGCGAAGGCTTGGGCCTTCTCCGCGTCGGTCGCGCCGGCGGCGGCTTCAAAGAGCTTTTGCGGCATGACCGCGCTGTTGAACATGGCAAGCGCGGCGGGGAGCGCAGGGTCCGGGCGACTTAGCTGGATGACGACCTCGTTGTCGCTCGCGGCCGCGACGGACTCCACGGCCTCCAGCGAGAAGCTCCAGATACCGTTTTCCGGGTTGCGTGCGCGGTCGAGCGACCAGACCACATC
Organism: uncultured Litorilinea sp.; assembly: GCA_964372065.1. Classification (GTDB taxonomy): domain Bacteria; phylum Chloroflexota; class Anaerolineae; order Caldilineales; family Caldilineaceae; genus QEUY01. The sequence goes on along the minus strand of CAYJQA010000250.1, from coordinate 170 downwards.
CGCCGGGGTGATGTCGGAGCCGTCGGCAAACTTGATGCCGTCGCGCAGCGTGATCGTGTAGGTCAGACCGTCGTCGGAGACTTCGTAGCCGGTAGCCAACATCGGCTCGATGCCGGTGCCGTCCTGGGTGGATTGCAGCAGCGTGTCATAGAGGCTGTTGAGCACCCAAA
>CAYJQA010000249.1:0-7874 GCA_964372065.1 uncultured Litorilinea sp. | reverse complement strand
GCATGCGAGAGTAGGTCATCGCCAACCTTCACCCCTCGCCTTTGTTCTTCCTTCCCCGTATGACGTCCACACGCAACCTCGTCGCCAGATTGCCATGAACCTCAATGATTTGTTTGCCATTGTTCGCCGCCGTACGCCGGACAAGGTCGCGCTGGAGTACGCCGCGGCCGGACGCATTGCCGCGTACACCTATGCCGAGTTGTTTGACGCGGCCGACCGCCTGGCGGCTGGCTTGCAGGCGTGGGGGCTGGCGAAGGGCGACCGCGTCGCCTTCTTTCTGGACAACCGGCCCGAATTTGTCATTGCCTATCTCGCCGTCATCCGGCTGGGCGCGAGTATGGTCCCCATCAACCTGCGCTATCGCCGCCACGAGATCGGCCACATGGTCGCCGATTCGATGCCGCGCCTGATCATCACCGAAGCGGCGCAGCGCGATGTCTTGGCCGACGCCGGCTATGGCCCCGGTGGCGCAGTGCCGCTGCTGTTCGCCGAGGAGATGGCGGCCTGGGCGCGTCCCGTCGCGGACCTGCAGCCGCCGCGCGTGCGCGCCGACGACCCCGCTCTGATCATGTACACCTCCGGCACGACCGGGCGCAGTAAAGGCGCGGTGCTCACGCACAACAACGTCTTGGCGACGGTGACGGGTCTGTTGGCGGCGTGGGCCTGGCAAGCCGATGATCGACTGCTCCTGATCCTGCCCCTCTTTCACACGCACGGTCTGACGGTCGGTCTGCACTGTGCGCTGGCCGCGGGCGCGACCGTCCTGCTGCGCGCCAAGTATGAGGCCGAGCGGACGCTTGACGAACTGCTGTCAGGCGACCCCACGGTCTTCTTCGCCGTGCCCACGATCTACGTCCGCCTGGTGGAAGAACTGCGCCGCCGCGGCCCCGTGACCCTGCCGCACATGCGCCTGTTTTGCTCCGGCAGCGCGCCGCTGGCCGCCGACACGATGGTGGCCTTTTCCGCGTTGACCGGCCACACCATCCTGGAACGCTATGGCATGACCGAGACGGGCATGAACCTCAGTAACCCGTATGCGGGGGAGCGCGTGCCCGGCAGTGTGGGCACACCGCTGCCCGGTGTGGACATGCGGATCGTGGACGGGCAGGGCTGCGATGTGGCGCCGGGTGCGGAAGGCGAACTGCTGGTGGCGGGGAGCAATGTCTTTGCGAATTATTGGAACGCGCCCGAAAAGACGGCGGCGAGCTTTAGCCATGATGAGCTAGGCCGGCAGTGGTTTCACACCGGCGACCTGGCGCGTCAAGACCCGGCCACCGGCTATGTGACCCTGCTGGGCCGCAGACACGAGTTGATCATCAGCGGCGGTTTCAACATTTATCCGCGTGAGATCGAGGAAGTGCTGTCCGCCTTCGACGGCGTGCAAGAGGCCGCGGTGATCGGCGTGCCGCATCCGGAGTGGGGCGAGGCCCCGGTTGCGTTTCTGGTGTGCGCCGGTGAGCCGGACGAACAGGCGCTAACCGTCTACTGCCGCGCCCAGTTGGCCGCGTTCAAGGTCCCCCGGCGCTTCTATCGGGTGGACAGCCTGCCGCGCAACGCGATGGGGAAGCTGCAAAAGAACCTATTGATCGCCGAATAGAGCGCATCCGCATTAGTGGGATTCCTCGCGGGAGCCTTCTGGCCGCGCTTCGGAATGACAGCATACCTACATCTGATGACACACCGCCCCGTGGGCTATCCCGCGGGGCGGTGTCGATCAGCGAATCAGCATGGCGTCGCCAAAGCTGTAGAAGCGATACCCGCTTGCCTTGGCGACTTCGTAGGCGGCGAGCAGCATCTGCCGTCCGCGGTCCGGGGCATCCGGGTACGCCTGGGCGATGAACGCACTCACCAGCAGCAGCAGGGTGGAGCGCGGCAGATGGAAGTTGGTGATGAGCGCATCCACGGCGCGGAAGCGATAGCCGGGGCGGATGAAGAGCGGGATGCTGCCCGCAAACGCCGCGGTGCGCTGCCAGGGGCAGGCGTTGTCGTCGTAAGGGTCTAGGCCCTGGGCGCCGGTCGCCGCCCACTCCAGCGTACGCACGCTGGTCGTGCCCACGGCGACCACGCGCCCGCCGCGCAAGCTGGCGTCATTGATACGCTTGGCGACAGCCCGGTCCAGCGTGGCCCATTCGGTGTGGATGACGTGGTCGTCCACATCTTCTTCGGTCACGGGCTGAAAGGTGTCCAGCCCCACATGCAGCGTGACGGTATCGAAGCCGATGCCCGCCTCGTGCAAGCCCAGCAATAGCTCCGGCGTGAAGTGTAGACCGGCGGTGGGGGCGGCGACGCTCCCATCGGTGCGGCTGTAGACGGTCTGATAGCGCTCACGGTCGCCGCGATAGGCCGTGATGTAGGGCGGCAGCGGCAGCTCGCCCAACTCGGTCAGGTGGTCGAGGAGGGGCGCGGAGAAGCGGATCGTGCGTGCGCCGTTCTCCGGCGCGGCGATGACCGTACCCGTGATGGGGGCCGCATCCGGCGCGGCGTGACTCTGCACCGGCTCCAGCGTAACCTGCGCGCCTGCCCCCAGTCCCCGCCCGCGTACCAGACATTCCCACGTGCGCCCATCATCGTCTAGCCGGCACAACAGAAAGACTTCGACGCGTCCACCCGTGGCTTTGTGTCCGAACAGCCGGGCCGGAATGACGCGGCTGTCGTTGGCGATCAGTAGATCGTCGGGCCGCAGATAGTCGCCGATCGCGCGAAAGGTGCGGTGTTCGATGGCTCCGGTGCGCCGGTCCAGCACCAGGAGGCGGCTGCTATCGCGCGGCTCGGCGGGCTGCTGGGCGATGCGGTCGGGCGGCAGGTCATAGTCGAAGAGCGCGGTCTTCATGGCTTGCGGTAGGCAGCGCGGTCGGTGCAGGCGCTGATAAAACTCTGCCACAAGCGGCGGTGCGCCTGGCCCAACTCGAAGCCGCGTTCCGGATGCCACTGCACCCCCACTACCCAGCGGTGGGCCTGGCTCTCATACGCCTCGACCAGCCAGGCGTCGGGATGGGCGATCGCCGCGGGCCGAAAGATGGGGGCCAGCGAGGCGCGGTCCATGCCCTGGTGATGGAAGGTGTTCACGGCAAACGCGTCTTCGCCCACCATCTGGCGGAAGCGTGCGTCCGTCTCCACCAGCACATCGTGATAGGCGGTGGCGTTCTGCGGGGAGCGATGGCCGTCAAAGTGCTGGATCATGCTGCCGCCTGCGGCCACGTTGAGCACCTGGCAGCCGCGGCAGATGCCGAGGAGCGGCAGGTCTTGCGCCAAGGCCGCGCGTGCCAGGTTTAGCTCCAACTCGTCCCGCTTGGGGTCAATGCCTTCGGGTTCGGCGCCGTTCAACTCGGCCCCAAAGTAGGCCGGGTCCACGTCGCCGCCACCCGATAGGATCAACCCGTCCAGGTGCAGGAGAACGTCCGACGACAGCCGGCCTGCGGCGTCCGGCGTGAAGGTCCTGCCCGACGGCAGGCGCGCCGGTGTGTCGGGCGCCAGGATCACAGGCGTGACGCCCATGCCCTGCAGCGTGTTGAGGTAGTTGTGCGTGTTCTTGGTGGTCCAGTCGGCGCTGCCATAACGGGTGGTCACGCCGATAACCAGAGGTGTGGACTGGCTCATAATCTCGTCCTGCGTTCTTGACTTAGCGGTGCGCGGACCCGCGCCGCTGGCGCGGATTGCCGCGTCGCATGTTGACAACCCTAAGATTCTACACCAGTTGGCGACTGTGCTATAAATGCCATAGGGTATCATCGCCAATCAACCTGCGCCCGCTGCCGGGGCCGGGTTTCACGCTAGGATGAACTGAAGCTGCTCATGTCGACCATGTCTTGGGTCATGCTGTCCGCCGCTCTGTTGGGGCTGGTCGCGCTGCTGAGTGGGTTGTTCCTGGTGGTCTATTGGCGGCTGGTGCAGCGCCCCACGCCCAGCCTCAACGGCCGCGCCGTGCTGGCCGGGCTGGCAGGGGCCGTCGAAGTGCTGCGCGACCGCCACGGCATCCCGCATCTCTACGCCGAATCGCGGGCCGATCTATTCCGCGGCCAGGGCTATCTGCACGCGCAAGATCGCCTCTGGCAGATGGAACAGAACCGGCGCATCGCGGCGGGGCGGCTGGCCGAGGTCTTTGGCGAATCGGCCCTGGACGCCGACCGTTTCAGTCGCATCGTGGGGTTTCGCCGGGCGGCCGTCGCCGAGTTGGCCGCGCTCGACGACGAGACGCGCCAAGTCCTCGAGTGGTACGCGGCGGGCGTCAACGCCTACATCCAGGCGCGACCCGCGCGGCTGGCGGTCGAGTTCAACCTGCTGCGCGTGACGCCCGAACCGTGGACCGTGGTCGATGTGCTGGCGCACGCCAAGGTCGTGGCGTGGAGTCTATCGGTCAACTGGGAAAGCGAGCTGACCCGGCTCCGCTTGCTGGAGGCATTGGGGCCGGTGGCGGCGTCCGAACTGGAACCGGACTATCCGGCGACCAACCCGGTCATCACGGATGCCGTGGAGCGCGGGGGCGGTGTCCGGCTGCTCTCCACGGCGGGGCTGCTGCTCAACGAATATGAGAAGGTGCGGAGTTGGCTGGCGCAGCCTGCCGTGGGCCTGGGGAGCAACAGTTGGGTCGTCGCGCCCAAGCATACGACCACGCGCCGCGCCTATCTTTGCAACGACCCCCATCTGGCCGTCCAACTGCCGCAAATCTGGTATGAGAATCACCTCACCTGTCCTGACCTGGCGGTAAGCGGCGCGTCGATCCCCGGTCTGCCCGGTGTGATCATCGGCCACAACGCCCACATCGCCTGGGGCATCACCAATGCCTATGTGGATCAGCAAGACCTCTACGTGGAACGCGCCCACCCGGACGACCCGCACCAATTCGAATATCAGGGGGCGTGGGAGGCCGCGACTGTCATCGAGGAGCCGATCCGCGTGCGGCGGCGTCCGACCGCCCACGTCGAGCGCGTGGTCGTGACACGGCACGGGCCGATCCTCTCCAACTTCCTAACCGCCGCGGCCGACGCGGTGACGGTTCCGTTGGCGCTGCGCTGGGCCGGCCATGAACCTGGCCGGAATGTGCGCGCCATGCTCAATCTAGCGCAGGCACAAGACTGGGAAGGCTTTCGCGCGGCCGTCGCCGGCTGGGCCGCGCCTGCGCAGGTCTTCACCTATGCCGACGCGGACGGCAACATCGGCGCGGTGGTGGGCGGGCAAGTGCCGGTGCGGCGGCATAACCTGGGGTTGACGCCCGCGCCCGGCTGGGACGGTCTGCACGAGTGGGCCGGTTGGGTGCCGCCCGCCGAACTCCCGCGCGTCTACAATCCGCCGTCGGGTCTCATCGTGGCCGCCAACAACAAGATCGGCGGCGACGACTATCATCATTTCCTGGGCGTGGACTTCCTGCCCGGCTGGCGCGCCGCACACATCGAGGAGATGCTGCGCGAGAAGGAACGCTACGCCCTGCGCGACATGGAAGCGATGCAACTGGACGTCGCCAGCAAGCTAGCAGCGACGCTGGCGCCCTTCTTTGCGCGCCTGAACAGCGACGATCCGTTCGTCAAGGTCGCGCTGGACTATCTGCGCAAGTGGGACTATCGCATGGAGGCCGACAGTACCGGCGCGGTCATCTTTCAGTACGCGCTGGCGCAATTGCTGGATGAGGTCTTTGGCCGCAAGCTCGGCCCGCTCCGCAATGCGGCACTGGGCGTGAGCCGCAGCCCGCTCTTCCCGACCAGCCCGTTTGTCTTGCGGGCGGCGACCAGACTCGCCGAGTTGCTGCCGGCACAGCACGCGTCCCACTGGTATGCGGACGCGGCCACGGGCCGCGCGCGCAGCCGCGACGAGGTGCTCTATCTGGCGTTTGCCGAAGCCGTGCGGCGGCTGCGCGCCGACCTGGGCGACAACGCCCGCCGCTGGCATTGGGGACGGGTGCATCAACTGCGGTATGTGCATCCGCTGGGCAGCCGGGGGCTTTTCCGCGGGCTGTTTGCGCGCGGCCCCCTGCCGGTGGGGGGCGATGCGACCACGGCCAACCAGACCTATCACGCGCCGGTATTGCCGTTGGGCCTGGTGCAGATCGCCGCCAACTACCGCCAGATCTACGAGGTGGGCGCCTGGGAGCAAGCGCGCACGGTGACGCAGGTGGGGCAGTCGGGGCATCCCATGTCGGAGCACTTTGCGGACCAGATGCACATGTGGCTGGAAGGCGCGTACCACGCCATGCCCTGGTCACGCGAGGAAGTGGAAAAGGCGGCGCACTACCGGATGATCCTGCACCCGCGCGCCTGACGCCGGGAGCTAGATCAACCGGTACACGAACACCACGAGATCGTCGCCGGGCGCGTAGAAATCGGCGATCGTTGCTTCCGCCACATAGCCGTAGCGCACGTAGAAGGCACGCGTACCGGCATAGTCGGCGCGGCCGGATGTCTCCGCCACGATCATGCGCCCCTGCCGCGCGGCGACCGCTTCCGCCACGGCGGCCAGCAACTCACCCCCAATCCCGCGCCGTCCACTGGCCGGCGCAGTCACGATCCAGTAGAGGTCATAGACGCCCTGCGTGAGCGCGCGCTGCCCATAGCAGGCGAATCCCAGTGTAACGTCGCCCGCCACGTAGCTCAGGAAATGATAGCCGCTGGCCTCCGCACCCTGGTCGAAATAGTCCGCCAGTAACTCGTCGACCGTGGCGACTTCCTCCGCGCTGAAGACGCCGACGTCGGCGGTCATGGCGCGGATGGCCGGCACATCGGCGGTCTGGGTGGCGCGAATCGCAGACGTTATCGTGGTCATCTGTCAAGCGCCTTCCCATGCGCGGCGGACAAGATAGGCGGCCATCTCGGCATAGCGATAGCCCGCGATGGCCGCGGCGCGGGCGAATCCCGCGCCGGGATGGAGTGCGGGGTTGGGGTTGACTTCCAAAACGAACAACTCATCGCCATCCTCGCGCAGGTCCACGCGGCCGTAGTGGCGGCAGCCCAGCGTGAGGTAGGCCGCGGTGGCGACTGCCTCGATGCGGGCGGCCAGGGTTGTGTCGACCACGGCGGGGTAGATGGCGGGATAAGTGTTCTGCCATTTCGCCTCGAAATGGTCGAAGGCCAGCGACGGGTCCGGCGCGCCGGAGTAGTCGCTTTCGCCGATGGCGAGCAGGCGCAGCCCGTCTTCTTCCCACATGGATGCGTAGAACTCGCGCCCGCGCAGGAAATGTTCGACCAGTGCCGGCTGATGATAGACCGCGGCCACATACGCCACCTGGCGGCGCAGTTCGTCGCGATTCCAAACCAGGGAATTGGGGTTGATGCCCACGCTGCTGTCTTCGCGCAGGGGCTTGACCAGCGCGGGGAACGGGACGGTCAAACGTTCGTCGCCGGTTTCCATCACCTGCGCGGGCGCGGTGGGCAGCCCGGCCGCGGTGAGCAGCCGCTTGACCTGGGCCTTGTCCTGGCAGCGCGCCAGGTTGTCGCCGTCGCCGCCCACATAGCAGAAGCCGAGACGCTCCAGCAGCGGCGGGACCGCGTTCTCACCGCCCGCCGTGCCGCCGAGCGCCTCGCATACGTTGAAAACCACGGTAGTCGCGGGGTCGAAGGCAGCCAGCCCGGCGCGCACGTCGTCTAGCGTGCGAATGGGGACGGCCGTCGCGGCGAAGCTCACCTCGCGCAGCCCGTCGGTCAGTGCGGTCGCCGTCTCCACGGTTTCTTCGTCGGCCAGGCGCTCATAGGCTTCGCCGCGCTCCCACTGGTCCACGACGCTGTAGATGACGGCGACTACGGGCTGACCCGTACCGTCGCCATCCAGTTGGGTTGTTCCGATCGTTGTCGTAGACGCCTCCTGCGGCGGGCTTATGTGCCGGACCTATTTGTCATAGGAGATACGCAGTTGAGGTCGTGAGCCGGAGGTGACAGTCACTTGCCGAAGTG
>CAYJQA010000248.1:2362-7877 GCA_964372065.1 uncultured Litorilinea sp. | reverse complement strand
GGGCGATCTCCTCGTGTAGCACCACCGTCACCAGCTCCGGCACGCGCAGCCCCAAGCGCCGCGCGATCTCGCCCGCCACCACTTCGGCGATCAGCGCCTTGGGTCCCTGGCCCGCGCCGGCGAACTTCGCCACATAGCGCACGCCGTCGTCCGCCTCCACCACGGCGGGCAACGACCCGCCTTCGCGCAACGGCGTCACATAGCGCGTTGCGGTTACCTGTCGCAGCATACCAGCCTTCATCCTTCTAAGGTGCAACGCCCGTTGGCGTTTCGCGGTGCATCGTATATTCTACGAGCGTACCAAGCAATCAAGCGAACTGCATCCACCTTCCGCGCACCGCTTGCGCTCCATCATCGCCGTATATGCGACGCGCGGAAGCTCAATTCTATCTCACTCTTTCACGCCGACCACATTAAGTGCCTAATCCGACAACTCACGAGGAATGCCACAGGGAACAGGCCACCATTCTGTCTCCTTGCCAGAGTGACGTGCCCCGAATGGCCCGCCCTACCGTAATTGCATCACTTCCCGGATCAAGCACGTTGTCTTGCCAAGCTTGGAATGCGATTTGCTTAATACATCTCGTCAACCGTTAAGAATAGGACACTCATCACAGCCTGTCTGAGTGAATCGAAGTATTGCCATATCGACGGAAATGAGGAGAGATTGTGCGCAGCATAGTTCCGCAGAATATATGAAAGGGTCAGGTCGCAAGCCAAGCGATGTCTCGAATTTCCATCCGAGAATTGGAATACGCCGTTCGCCAGATCAGCGATAGTCTGGTCTAAATCGGTGTCCGCACGGTTGTTGGCATCGATTAGGTCGGTTTTGGAAATACCAAGACCAGCCTTGGTTGCCAAACAGTCCGCGAGTTCTAAATAGCGCCAAGTCCCCGGCACTGGGTGCTTGTACTTAAGTGCCTTATCAACAACCAGAATGAGGTCGAAAAGAACATTTAGCTCAAACTGGCCAGCGAAGTCCCCCTGAAGGGCAAATGTGGGAAGCTTGCTCAGGAACCAAAGCTTGCTCAGCGAATGGGTAAAAGAGAAGACCGCATGGATGCTTGGCGGTCTCCGCAGAAACCTATTTTGGAACTCGTCTAAATCTAGATTTGAGCCTCGAGAAAGCTGATACAGTGGGAAAAACGTCGTGAGATGGTCAGCGAGAGCCTTCACAAAACCATAAAAGAACTGCCTGGTATCTTGATGGTCGAGGGTAACAAACATGAAGGCAGGAGTCTGTGGGAGAAGTTTGTTTTGGGTAAGGACATCCTCCTGGAACGCAGAATGCATTAGGAAGAAGCCCTTATCAAGTTCTCCCTGAATTATGGCTGTCACTCCCCAAAAATAGAGAGCGGAACCTTTGTGAATCCTTATACCCTGGGACTGTTCCCACTCAGTGGTCTTGTGAAGAATCCTGCTCCACAGAGCTTGGCCGTCACTAAGGCGCCCCTTCTCAAGGTAGCGCATCCAGATATGCGTCAGGTTTGTAAAGAGGTCGTCTTGAAGGGACGTGTCTCGTGGATTCTGTGAGAAGAAACGAAACATCTCCCGCTCAAATTGGGGAAGGTGAGCGCTCTCAAGCTCTGTGAAATCCTTCACTGGCTCTGCTGCGGAGGCGGTTAACAGATCACAGAACGCATTATCCATAGCCGAATCCAAAGCACGGTAGTTTGGGAACCGTATATCGCCGCTGTGGGCCCTAACTTGCATGCTATGCCTTCTACTCTGGCACTATGCCAAATGGTTGAAAATCGCACATGTCGCACAAGCACCCTTTTTACAAAATGACTTGTTGTCATCTCTATTGAGGATGTAGCACTAAGGAGGAACCATGTTCGACTTCACAGGCAAGGCAGTCATCGTCACCGGCGGGGCCAAAGGCATCGGCCGCGCCATCTGTCAGGGCTTCGCCGGGGCCGGGGGCCAAGTTCTCTGCGTGGATGTGGACGCCGCCGCGGGCGCGACGCTCACCGCCGAACAGCCCGGCGTCGTCTTTCTCACCGCCGATGTCGCCACTGCCGACGGCTGTCGTCGCGCCGTGGAAACGGCCGTCGCGACCTTTGGCCGCCTAGACATCCTTTGCAACAACGCGGGCATCATGCCGACGGCCGCCTATCTACCCGCCCACGAACTGCCCGAAGCCATGTGGGACCGCATCATCAACACCAACCTCAAGAGCGCGTTCCTCATGGCCCACTACGCCATCCCGCATCTGCGCGCGGCGGGCGGCGGCGTCATCGTCAACACTGCCAGCGTGCAGGGCCTCCAGTCGGCCAAAGGCGTCAGCGCCTACGCCGCCAGCAAGGGCGGCCTCATCTCGCTCACCCGCCAACTCAGCCTGGACTACGCCGCCGACAACATTCGCGTCCTCGCCGTCGCGCCGGGAACCATCGACACGCCGCTGCTGGCCGAAAGCGTGGGGACCGACGCCGACACCGCCGCGGTCTACGCCGACATGGCGAGCCGCCATCCGCTGGGGCGCATCGGCCAGCCCAGCGAGATCGCGTCGGCGATCATGTTCCTCGCCAGCGATGCCGCCTCGTTTATGACCGGCGAAACCGTCTGCGTGGACGGCGGCATGATGGCGAAGGGCGCGTGGGCCTAGCGAAATCAACCGCAAAGAGCACAAAGGTCAGCGTGCGAAAATACCATGATCTTTGTGTTCTTTGCGTTCTCTGTGGTCAATTCTCTGCTCTTATGACTTGGCCCACAGCCGCCAGCGGGGACGCAGCCGGGCGATACCCAGCCGCTTGAGCGCCAGCACCGCGCTGCTCAGGATCAGTGCGCCGCCCGCCCACTGGATCCACGTAAACCGTTCGCCCAGGAAGATCGCCGACCACAACACCGCCAGCAGCGTTTCCACCGGCGACAGCATCGCCATCTGCCCGCCGCCGATGCGGCTGACCGCGGCGAACAGCAGCAGCCGCGAAATGTAGGTCGAGAAGAACGCCAGCGCCAACCCGGCCACCCACCCCTGCGTGCTGAGCGGCGCCCAGGTCGCGCCCTCGATCCCCCACAACACCAGCACCGCCGCGGTCATGGCGAGCAACACATAGAAGGTCACTTGCTTGGCGTCATATTCCATCAAGTACCACTGGAGCAAGGCCATCTGCAAGCCGAACAAAATCATCGACGCCACGATCCACGCCACGCCGATCAGGTCCACCGTCCCGCTGGGGCCGATGAGCAAATAGACGCCGCCCAGCGCCAACGCCAGCCGGATCGCATGGCGATAGGTGACGCGTTCCCCACGCAGCGCCAGCATACTCAGTACCACCAGCGGGCTAATGGAGATCAACATGGCGGCCACCAACGATTCCAACCGCGCCACGCCCCAAATATAAAAGAGCATCCCTACGCCGTTGGACGAACCGGCCAGCAGCGAAATGCTCAAACAACGCCGATCCGCGGCCAAGAGCCGCCGGTCGGTGACGGCGATGGTAAGGCCCATCAGAATCGTCGCCACGCCCATGCGAATGATGAGCAGTTGGGTCGGATTCACCCCACTGGTTAGCGCCGCACGCATGACCGGCGTTGCCACGCTAAACGTCACACTAGCCGTCAACGCAATCGCCCACCCCATCCAGGCCGGCGACTTCTCTGCTACCCGAACCGCCGCGGCCTGGCTCTTCACATCCACAGTCATCCCGCCCAACCTTGATCTAGACTGCCGTAACACTGCGAGCGGGACTTTTCCTGTTCGAAAAAGCCCCGCTCGTCAACAATTTCTCGGAAACATTACTACGCATTATACGGTATCCCGGCCCTAGCGTAGCTATCCGCCCAACGACGGATGTACGCCTACGGGATAGCCCGCCGCCAGCACCCGCACGGTGGAAGGCGGGGTCAAGAGGTAGACCATGCGGTCGTCGCTCCATTCGGCGGCGGGCAGATAACCGCTAAAGGTCCACGCCACCCAATGCCCCCGCCAGCGCACATAGGGGCTGCCGTCGTGGGGGCCGATCACGAACGCGCCATCGGGCACGTTGCCGCTGCGCGTGGCATAGGTCAGCCGCCGCCCGTCGCCCCACCGCTCGGCGTGCAGCGTGCGGTCGATCTCGGCGGCGCTGGGCGTATCCGCCGTATAGGCTTCGGCCCACAGGTCGCGAAAGAGCAAATAGCGCTCGCGCTGGCATTCGGCGCAAGGACGATGCCCCGCGGCCAGCGCGGTCGCCTCGTCCAAAAAGAACAACTCGGTATAGTGGCCCGGCTGCATGATCTCGCGATGCCGGTTCTTGAAGTCCAACAGGCAGATGATCCAGCGTTCGCCGCGATAGTCGCGCACGATGACGCCCTGCTCATCGTGCAAATTGCCGCGGTTGCCCATGAGCGCGCCGCGTTCCGGGGTCGCGACCAAAGTGCCCCACGGGTCTACGCGATTCCGGCGCGGGGAAAGGGTAGTCAGTGCCACGATGTGCCTCCACGGTCTGCGGCCCGATCGTTGCGGCGGTCATCAGACCGCGCCGCGGGCCGGTTTACGGCGTAACGGTAAGGGGGACCAACACGGCGCTGCCGCTCACCTGCCCGTCGGCGCCGGTGACCGGCAACGCCCCTTGATCGTTATAGACGATCAAAGCCAGGTTATAGGTACCCCCAACTGCATCCGCCGCCATTGGCACGACATAGCGGTCGAAAATGCGGTCGCCGGGCGTCCAGCGTGTGGTCGGCACGCGGTTACAGCCCGGCTCCCCGTCACGCTGCCCGGCCTTGCCCGCCGTCACCGGGTCGAGCACCTGCAGCGACACAAAGTAGTTCGTCGTCAGCTTCGCATCCGTGCGCCAGTAGAGTTCGACCTCCACCTCGCCGCCAGGCGCGACCTCGCTGCGGTCCACGCGGTAGCCCAGCAGGTGGATCGCATCGCCAAAGCGCACGTCGGTCGGGTTGGGAATCGGCACCGCGCCCACCGGCCCGTTGCGCAAAAAGTTGGGCGACAACAACGTGGCGTTATAGACCGGCGTGTACGCTTCGTCGGCCAGCATCCGCGGACTGCCCGCCATCTCATCGGCCAACCGATCCCGCCGCGCCCAAATCTCCAGTTCCGGCGCGTCGTTAGCGGTCACCACGCCCCACTGGTAGTACTTCTCCGTCAGGCGGCTGCGTTCCTCGTCCCTGGCCGCCCGGTCCACGGGCAGGGGATGGGGAACCAGGATGTAGTAGTTCGGCTCGTCGCGGCCGCAAAACGCCTCCCCGCGCAAATACCAGTCGGGCACGGTCATAAAGAAGCGGTCGTTGGTGTCCAGGCGACCGGCCAGCGTGCCGTCGGCCAGCAGCGCGGCCACAGTCTTCCACCCGCTGCGCAGAGGAAAGCCAAAGATGGACTCAAACTGCGGCGTGTCAAAGCTCGTCCAGTAGCCCGCGGGCCGCTGCTCGTCCCAGTTCCGCAGTACCTCCGGGTCGTTGACCACGAAGATCCGGTGTACATAGAAGCCAAAGACGAACACCGCCGCGATCCCCAGCGAGGCCAGCGCATAGCGGGCCAGAGCGCGCAGTTGCGTGAGGGGTCGGCCGGCAA
>CAYJQA010000248.1:0-2352 GCA_964372065.1 uncultured Litorilinea sp. | reverse complement strand
GTGCATAGCGGGCCACGGCGCGCCCCTGAGCGCGGCGCATCGCGGCGTCCCACAGCCGCCCCACCACCATCCCCGCGACCAGCCCCCACGGGATGAAAAAGACGTAGACGTGCGTGCCCGGCTTGCGCACAAAGAAGAGCACGAAGATCAGCGCCGCGCCAAACCACAGCCAGACGGCACGCTCCCCCTGCGACACTCCCCGCGCCAACCAGGCCGGGGCAAAGAGCAGCACAAACGCCCACAGTCCCAGCCGGAACGGCAGACTGAAGAACGCCGCCGCATCCCACAGCAGTGCCGTCATCACCCCGGCCAGCAGCAGCGTCAGCGCCGTCCCCGCCCAGCGCGGCAGGCAGCGCGCATAGACCGTCGCCAGCCCCACCAGCGCCAGCGCGGTCAGAGTCCAGAAGTAGTAGCTGCTGCCATAGAGCGTCGTACGCCCGACGATGACCGCCAGCCCTTCCGGCTCGACCGTCCCTGCCAGCCGGTGTCCAAAGACATAGGCAAAGGTATCGGCGAAAAACTCCGGGTCGCGCACAAAGGGCACATAGAAGGCCAGCAGCAGCCCCATTCCCAGGAGCAGCGGCAGCGCCAGTTGGCGCAAGACACGGCCCGGCGCGCTCACCCGCCACAGGCAGACCAGCAGCCACAGCGCCGGGACGCCCGCCAGCGCGCCCTCGTAGTGGGCCAGCAGCCCCGTTGCGGCAAAGAGCGCGGCCAGCAGCAGACTCCGCCCCGCGCGCCGCGGCTGCGCCACGGCGTCCTGCATGGCGAGCGCGGTCAGCGCCACCATCAGAAAGACGATGCTCTGATACTGCAACATGCGGCCAAAGGCCATGAGATAGCCGTCCACCGCGACCATCGCCGCGGCCCACCATCCCGCCGCCGCCCCGAACCAGCGGCGGCCCAGCGCATAGACCGCCGCCACCCCGGTCCAGCTTGCCAGCGCAAAGGGCAGATGGCCGGCGAACTCGTTCAGCTTGCCCGTCAGCGCATAGATGCCCGCGCCGATCAGAATCTCGGCGGGGCCTTTTTTGTGGACAAAGAGCGCCCGCTCATAGCCCTGGATCACGTCCACCGCGCGCAGGGCCACCAGCGTCTCGTCGCCGTGCAGTTCGGCATAGCCCAGGTGGGTAAAGCGCAGATAGGCGGCCCCGGCCAGCAGCGCCAGCAAGGCGACGGTCGCGCCGTCCCAGCGCAGCCGCAGCCCGGTGGGAGCCGCGCGGCCGCGCCGCGCCCCCGTCGCAGCGACGGCCAGCCCGGCGATGATCAGATGGAATGTGATAAAAACTTGGCGAAAGGTCAATCCGCCGGGCAGATAGCTCAGCCCCAGCAGCGCGACCACGAAGAGGGCATAGCCCGCGCCCACGCCGTACAGCAGGCGCACCGGCCACGGCGGCGCGCCGTCGTATGCGGACAGCGTCTCCGCCAGCAGCCAGCCGGGCAGCAGCACGCCCAGCCCCAGGCCGGCCCAGGTCTTGAGGCCGTCCGGTGTGGGCAGCAGCAACAGCGCGTCCAGCGCCGCCAGTGTCAACAGGCAAACCAGTGGCAGCGCCCAGACGCGCCGGGTCATCGCGTTACCTCGCCGATGAGGCCGGGGTCAAGGGGGCCGGGTGATGCTGCTTCAGCGCCGCGCTCAGCAGCGGCAGATACCACAGCAGCGCCAACACCGTCCCGATGCCCGTAAAGAGCAGCGCCGCGGTGTAGGCCGCGGGCGGGTAGTGGCCGGCGGCATCCTGCCCAAACGCGCCGATGATCAGCCCCATCCACCACTGCAGCAGGAACGTGCCGCCGATAGAAAAGAGATTGACCGCGGACACGGCCTTGCCCGTGATGTTCAGCGGGAACATCTTGCGCGCATAGCTGGCGAACATGACGTTGATCGCGCCCGTAAAGCCGAAGACAATGTAAATCAGCCGCACCCACATCAGGCTCGGCTGCGCGGCCAGCGCAAACTGGCAGAGCGCAAAGATCGCGCAGAGGGCGACCGCCACCGGCTCCATTCCGAAGCGGTCCACCAGCCAACCGCTGACTACAAAGCCGATCGTCAGCCCGATGCCCATCCCCAGCAGCACATTGCCGGCAGCGATGGCGTCCAGTGCGAGCACGTGAAAGAGATACGGCCCGGCCCACAGCCCTTGAAAGCCCATGAGCGTGCCTGACAAAAAGAAGGCAATCGGGGCTATGTGCCAGAAGCGCTTATCGCGGAAGACCGTCCCCAACGAGCCGTCGCCGCCGCTGCCGCCCGTCCACACCACGCCCGGCGGCGTGTTGCGCGTCCAGATCATGATCGCGGCCGCCATCAGCGCCGTTGCCCCCGCGGCCGCGCCAAAGACCGTGCGCCCCCCCACCAGC
>CAYJQA010000247.1:0-7924 GCA_964372065.1 uncultured Litorilinea sp. | reverse complement strand
GCGCGTCGAGGATGAGATAGCCGCCGTTGGCGCGGTGGAGCACGCCGGGCTTGATGAGCGTAAAATCGGTGACCAGTGCGCCCATCATCGCCATCTGCTCGACACGGCCGACCAGGTTGAGATAGGTCGGGTTGTTTTCATAGACAACGGGCGCGCCGGTCGCGCCGCCGGAATCCACCAGCACGTTGACCTGATAGCGGCGCAGGCTGGGCGCGGCCTTGAACGATTCGGGGACGGGGATCTCGGTCGCCTCTTCTTTGGGCTTTTCTTCGCCGTCGGCCAGAAAATCGCCCAGATGGTCGCTGATGTCGTGCTGCACGGCCTGGAGAAACGCCAGCACCGCCGGCAGGTCTTTGTACTTGGCCTGGAGATCGTCCAGGACGTCGGTGACCACCACGGCGGTCACGTCGTTGTGCAATTCGCGCAGACGGCCGCGGAACTCGCGCTCCCAGCGGGGAACCTGCAACAGCACTTTCTGGAGCTGTCCCTGGAGCGCCTCGACTTCTTGTTGGATGCGCGTCTGGTCTTGCTCCGGCAGCTTTTGGAACTCCTCGGGCGGGAGCACCTCGCCGTTGCGGAGTGGGGCAAAGGCCAGCCCGGCGGGCGTGCGGAGCAGCGCCAGCCCGCGCTCGTGCGCCGTCTCCTGCAGCCCCTTGAGGCTTTCCTGCTGGCGCTCGTTAAATTCTTCTTCCAGGGTGCGACGGCGGTTCTGGTACTCCTCGCTCTCAAACGCCGCCGACAGACCCCTGCGCAGGTCTTCGACCAACTGTTCCATATCGCTTTGCAGCCCTTTGCCCATGCCCGCGGGGAGTTGGAGCGCACGGGGGATGTAGGGCTGGTCGAAATTGTTGACATAACACCAGTCGCCGGGCGGCGGCTCGGTGCGGGCGCGTTCTTCGACCAGACGGCGCATGAGGGTGTGCTTGCCCGTGCCCGACGAGCCAAGCGCAAAGATATTGTAGCCCTGCCGCTCGATGCTGATGCCCGTCTCCAGGGCTTTGATGGCGCGGTCTTGGCCAATAAACTCGGACCGGTCGGGCAAATCATCGGTCGTGCTGAACTCGAGAGAATCGAGAGTGCAGCGGCGATAGAGTGCGTCTACTGATAGCGGTGCTACAGGCGACACGCCGACGGTCCTTTCTTGAGGCGACGCCGGAAGGCGTCGCACGGCCAAAGTGGTTCGCTAATTTTCTAGTATACTCCATCCCCGCGGCCTATGGTGTGGGCGGTGTTGCGGTCGCGGGGAGCTGCGCCTGCACGGCAGGCGGCAGCGGGCCAAACCAGCGCTCTTCCAACTGCGCCAGCGTACCGTCCGCGGCGAAGCGGGTGAGCGTGGCGGTCAGGTGTTCTTGCAGTTGGGGGGCCTGGCGCGGCGCGGCGATGACATACGGGTTGCTTTCTAGCGCCGGCCCGACGGCCACCAGCACCGCGCCGCGTCCCTGGGCTTCGCGCAGACTCACTTGGTCGATGAGCAAGGCGGCGAGCGCCGGGTCGGCCAGGAGCGCGTCGACCGCTTCGGCGGGGGTGGCGAAGGGGGTCAGCGTGAGGTCGATGCCGTCGCGCTGGAGCCGCCGCCCCGCCATGTCGCCCATGCTGCCCCACTCCACCGCGACTTGGCGGCCCGCCAGTTGGGCGACGCCGGTGATGGGCGACCCGGCGACGACCGCCAGCCGCACCCCGGCCTCAAAATAGGGCGGCGAGAAGAAGACGTCGCGGGTGGCGCGCGGGTCATAGGGCAGCGCGCTGACCACGGCGTCGATGCGTCCGGCGCGCAGCGCGTCCACCAGACTGTCATAGCCGATGGGGACGATCTCGGCGGTCAGCCCCCAGTCCGCGGCCAGGGCGCGGGCCAGGTCTAGGTCATAGCCCACGGCCACGCCGGTGTCGTCCAGCGCCTCGAAGGGCGGGAAGCTGGGGTCCAGGCCGACGCGCCAGGCGCCGCGGCCCTGCATGGCCTGCCAGGTGGTGTCTTGGCGCAAGAGGCGGGCCAGCAGCCCGTCACGGCGGTCGCCGGAGAGCCACCAAGCGACCAAGATGGTCACGGCCAGGATGCCGGCGACCAGCGTGAGGCGGCGGCGGGTCATGGCGCACTCTCCTGCGCCGGGAGCCCCCTGGGCGCGCCGCGCGCGTACCGCTGGACTTCGTCGTAGATCGGCTTTGGCTCAAAGTCGCTGCGGACAAAGGTGAAATAGTCCTGGTAGCTCTTGGCGTCCCAGGGGAAGCGGAACACCCACAGGCAGACGGCGTCGAGCCAGGGCCACTGCTCTTGGGCGAGTTGATAGGCGCGCAGCGTGTAGTCGATACGCTGACCGGGGCGGACGGCGCGCGTCCAGCGCGGGTGGTCGTTCCAGCCGCCTTCGGTGATGATGGCCGACTTGTGGCCGTCGCCGTTGGCGACCATGACGTCGCGCAGTAACTCGGCGCGGCGGAAGTTGACCACGTCCGGGTCGGGCGGCTCGTCCGGGTCGGAATACCAGCCATAGGCGTGAATGGCGAGGATGTCGAAATAGGCGGCCGCGCCCAGGTCGTACATGCTCTGGAGATAGGCCAGGTCGTTCATGCCGTCGGGGCTGCCCGCCGGGGCGAGGGTGGGGGCCAGCGCGCCCGCCAGGACCTGCACGTCGGGGTTGGCCGCCTTGATCATGGGATAGGCGACCTCGAGCAGCTTGACGTACTTGGCCGGGTCCACCGGGGCAAAGCCCCATTCCAGGGCCAAGTTCGGCTCGTTCCAGAGGATCACGTAGTCCACGCGACCGGCATAGCGGCGAACGAACTCGGCGGCGTAGCGGCCAAAGTCGGCGAAGTGCTCCTCGTCCAGATAGAGCGGCGTGGTGTCTTGGGGCCGCGCCCAGTCCGGGACAAAGCCCAGCCGGGCGATGACGGTCAAGCCCTGGCGTTCGGCATGGTCAATGACCAGGTCGGTATGGTTCCAACTGAAGCGACCGGGCTGCTGTTCCACATAGGCCCAGGGGAAGTACTCCACAATCCAGGGCGCGCCCATCTCGCGCACCATCTCGAAGCTGCGCTTGATCTTGGCGGCCTCGACTTCGTCGGTGAGGCGGGTATGGATGCCCAGCTTGGGGTTGACGGTGACGACGGTGCGTTGGGGGCCGAGGGGGACATGTTCGGTGCGCCAGCGCAGGGTCAACACGACGGCAGCGGCGGCGATCAGGAGCGCGGCGACCGCCACCGTCCAGAGCAGGCGGCGATGCCGGACACCCCGCGCCGCGACCGGCAGGTGGAAAGCTCGCATGGCCGCGATCATAGCCCGCGACGGCGCAAATGGCAATTCAAGACGCAAGAGAGCGGGGGAAAGGAGAGGCTCACGCAAAGACGCAAAGAGCGCCAAGAAAAGCCAAGAAGAGAATAACGGACGGTTTGTAGTGTCACCCGAGGCCGCAGAGGGATTTCTCACCGCAGACCGGGAGTCCCTTGGGCGCGGAATGACATCTTGACCTCTTTCCCTTCTGCCTTTGCGCTCTTTGCGTCTTTGCGTGAGCTATCTCTCTTCTGTGCGGGAGGCGGCATTACACCGGATGAGGCCGCGCCTATGCTATAATGGCCGGAATTGGGCGCGCGCCCGAGTGAGTTTCCAGAGAAAGTAACGGTGCATGTATCGAAGTGGCTTTGTCGGGGCGCTGCGGCAACGCTGGGCGACCCTGTCGCAGTTTCAACAGATCGCGGTGGCGGTGGTGGGGCTGCTGGTGCTGTACTGGCTGCTGGTGAGCGGCGGCGGGCTGCTCAATCCGGCGCGGCTGCTGGCGATGGCGACCATCATCTTTGTGGCGTTTCCCGTGCATGAATTTGCCCATGCCGCCGCGGCGGTGGCGCTGGGCGACGATCTGCCCAAGCGCCAGGGTCGCTATACGCTGAACCCGCTGGTGCACATCGACCCGCTGGGTGCGGCGCTGATCTTCTTTACCGGCTTTGGCTGGGCCAAGCCGGTGCAGTGGAACCCGCGGGCGATCAACGTGGACGTGAAGCTCGGCTCGATGATCGTGGCGCTGGCCGGGCCGCTGAGCAATCTGGTTATGGCCGTGCTGGCCGGTTTGGTGATCAAGTTCGGCGGTATCACGGGCGGCTTTCTCTACCAATTCCTGGCGGTCTTTGTGGCGATCAACGTGCTGTTGTTCGTCTTTAACTTGCTGCCGATCCCGCCCCTGGACGGCTCGCACGTGCTCTTTGCGCTGTTGCCGGGGAACAACTTCCGGTTGCAGGCGCAGTTGACCCAGTACGGGTTCTTGATCCTGTTGGCGGTGGTGTTTATTATGCCGGGGGTGATCCAGGTCCCCGCGCAGTGGTTGATGCACGCGCTGCTGGGACTGTGACGCGGGGCGGCATGGTGGACGCGGACGGGACCGGCGGCTTTGTGCGGCGCGCGGTCTATCGCGTGGGCCAGTTCTGGGCGGGGCTGCGGGCGCAGGTCACACCGGAGGAGGCCACGCAGGCGCGGCGCATCCTGGGGCCGCGGGCCATGCCGCTTTTTGCGGCCATGCCCGTGGACGCCCAGCGCCACAGCCTGGATGTGCTGGCGAGTCTGGGCGCATTGGCGCAGGCCGAGCCGGAGTTGGCGGTCGCAGCCTTGCTGCACGACACGGGTAAGGTGGCGGCGAACCGGAGCGGGCTGCGGTTGGGGCTGTGGCTGCGCGGACCGCTGGTACTGCTGGAGGCGGCGCTGCCCGGCGTGGCGGCGGCGTGGGCGGTGGACGACCCGCGGCGCGGCTGGCGCTATGTGTTGCACGTGCAGATTGCGCACCCGGCCATCGGCGCGGCGTGGGCGGCGGCGGCAGGCTGCGGCGAACTGGCGTGCTGGTTGATCGCCCACCACCAAGACCGGCTGGAGCAGGTCCGGGCCGACGAGCACCGGCGCGGACTGCTGGCGGCCTTGCAGCGGACCGACGCCGCGCACTGATGCCCCGTGTTGGGCGCGCCGCGGATTGACATGCAGTACATGACTAGGGCGGAGCAACTGAGATGAGCAAACCTGTTGTGACCATCATCGGGCTGGGGCTGACCGGCGCGGGGCTGGGGTTGGCCTTGCAGCGGGAGGAGGCCACCTTCGAGATCGTCGGCCATGACAAAGCGCCGGATGTGGTTCAGGCGGCCAAGCGGGTGGGCGCAGTCCAGCGCATCGAGTGGAATCTGCACCGGGCCGTGGAGCCGGCCGAATTGGTGGTGGTGGCCGTGCCGCTGAGCGAACTGGACGAGCTATTCGCGCAGATTGGCGAGGACTTGCGCCCCGGCTGTCTGGTGCTGGCGCTGACGAGTTTGCTGCAGCCGGCCATCGCGCTGGCGGCCAAGCATCTGCCCACCCACGCGCACTTTGTGGCGGGCCATCCCATCCTCACCGGCGTTGGCGGCGCGCCGACCCCGCGAACCGACCTGTATGAGCGGGTGGTCTTTGCGTTGGCGGCGGGGCCTAAGACGGAGGCCGCGGGCGTGCAGTTGGCGAGCGATTTCGTGGACCGGGTGGGCGCGACGCCGCTCTTTGTGGATGCGCTGGAGCATGATGGGATCATCGCCGGGGTGGAGCAACTGCCGCAGATCATGGCCGCGGCGCTGATGCAGACGAGCGCCGCGAACCCGGGCTGGCGCGAGGCGCGCCGGCTGGCGGGTCGCTATTTTGCCGGCGGGACCGACTTTGGCGAAAGCCCGGCGGGATTGGCCTATGGGGTGCGCGCCAACCGGGAGAACCTGCTGCTGCGCCTCCGCCAGATGCAGCAGGCGCTGGGCGAGTGGGCCGACCTGGTAGCCGCGCCGCCGGAAGCAGGCGTACCCGATGCGCTGCTGGCCGCGCTGGAGGCCGCCACGGTCGAGCGCACCGCTTGGGAAGCGCAGGCGATTCTCAAGAACTGGGAAGAACAACCCGAACGCCCAGCGCCTGTCGAGTCGTCGGGCTTCTTCCGGCAGATGTTCTTGGGTAATCTGGGCGGGAAGCGCAAGCCGTAGCGGGCACGCGCGGCGCTGTGCGCCGAACCGGCGTTGGCGATCAAACGACGAATAGACAGTGACGGCCACCGTAGCATGTGGCCGTCACTGTCTATTCGTCGGGTGGGCTTTCACTGGTGGCCGCAGCTACGCGTTACGGCCAGTTGACGTACAGCAGACCCAAGTTCAACTGGTCGCCGGCCTTGACGGTGACGAGCGTAGGCAGCGAGTCATCCGGCGAAGTGAAGGCGGCGGGCCAGTCATAGAAAGTCTGCGCGACCAGATAATAGTCGCCCGGCGGAACGTTGTCGACGATGAACTGGCCCTGCATGTTGGTTTCGGCGCCGACGTCGCCATACTCAGCCCGAGGACCGAAATAGGCCGCCGGTGGCACCGGCGTGCCGTCCAGGTATTCCGCCGGGGTGAGGTAGGCATAGGTGCCGCCGATGGCGACATTGACGGCGTAGGAATAGAGCACGGCGCTCACGGAAGCCATCCCCGCTTGGGGAGGCGGCGCGGTGGTGGCGTTAACCAGGCTGACCAGCGCGGCGCGGTCGATGGGGGCCGCCGGGTTAGCGACGATTTCCTTGCCCTCTAGGGTGGTCAGCGGCGACTCGGGTTGCGCCAGCGGTGACTCGGGTTGGCCTAGCGGGGATTCCGCTTGCACGGCGGGCGCCGGGGTATCGGTGGGAGCGACGGCGGGCGCCGGCGTATCGGTAGGCACGGCGGCAGGCGCCGGCGTGGCGGTTGGCGCCGGGGCGCTGGCCGGCGTGGGTGTCTCCCGTCCACGCCCACAGGCAGTCAGGGCGACGGCGAGGACAAGCGCCAGGGTGACAGTCCGCAACAAAGTGGTCATAGCTTCGACTTTCTGGATGACTTCTGCGCCTGTGTCGGCGCAGCCAAGACAAGGCGTGAAACAGGAACGGGTCAGCCGGCAGCTACTTGCCCGGCTGACCCGTTTGTCATTCGAACGCAGAGAAAACGTTAGTTGGAGATTGTGAAGCCGTTATGGGCCTGGAACGTGTCGCCCGTGGCGAGCGCCGGGTTCATATCGGTCACAATGGTCAACTGCACATAGCCATTGATGGGCTGACCGTTCTTGGAGGTCACGACCAGCGAGCCCTGGCAGTTGTCCGCCATCTCCGGGAACGAATCGGCAATCGGCGGCGTGGCGTTCGGGAGACGCAGATTCAGGCTGATGTTCTGGCCGGGCTGAATCGTGACATTGTCTTTCGTCACGGAACACTCTGCGCGTGGCGTCTCCGGGGAGGCCGTGAACTCGAGCTTGACGGTCGCGACGTTGGTCGGATCCAGATTCTGAATGGCGATCGACGACGCAAAGCCGTTGGGCAGGCGCTTGGCGAAAATCGGAATCACCACAATATCGTCGCCACCCGAGAAGGCGCTATAGGCGCCCGCGGCCTGGGAGTTCGGGTCCACGGCATTGTCGGGATTGACGATACGCATCTGGACAAACGTATTGGTGGCGAAACCGGTCGTGGTTACGATGCAGGAACCACGCCAGGCTTTCGGGTACAGCGTCCAGTTGGCGTCATTCGCCCCGCGCGGAACCGGGTTGAACTCAAAGGACGCCGTGTTTTTGACCGCCGTCGTGTTAGTCCAGACCTGGTCAGTCAGGCCGGCGCGGTCGGGCTTGCATGTCATCACAATCTTCCCGACGCCAATCTCGCCGCCGCTAACGTTCTGCACGGCCACGACGGTGCTCAGGTTGTTGTCCAAGCGCGAGAAGAAGTGCGGGATATACCACGTCTGGGCTGAATCCGCCGAAGCCGCGCCCGCGGTCTGCGGGAAGCCGTTGAAGGTCTGCATGGAGTCGGCGCCGCTGAATAGATTGGCGACAACCGCCACTTCGCCGCTGCCCACGACACGCACCACGGCCGAACCCACGAACTCATCAGGAATGTTGGTGCTGGATTCCTTCTGCAGGTCATACTCGTAGGCCGCATTCGGCGCAATGGCCGCCGCCGGGGTGTGG
>CAYJQA010000246.1:5139-7946 GCA_964372065.1 uncultured Litorilinea sp. | reverse complement strand
GGTTAGGGCTGGAAAGCCTGGGCCACTATACCGTGGCGATGGCCTTTCTCAACGTCAGCCAGGTGTTGAGCGAAGTCGGGCTGCCGCTGTGGCTGGTGCGCCGGCTGGCGAACGCAGCGCAGTATCGCCGCGCCGGTTATGCGCTGGCGCTGCGCACGCAAATCGGCGCGGCGCTGCTCGTCGGCCTGGGGCTGGCCGCCCTGACCGCTGCGCTGCCCTATGCCGCCGACCTGCGCGTCGCGTTGCTCTGGGTGGCGGCGTCGCTGCCCTTCTTTGCCGTTATGTCCGCCACCGAGAGTCTGTTTCAGGCCGGGGAACGGTTGGAACTGGTGCTGGCGGTCGAGGTCGTGACCAACCTGGTCATCTTGGGCTTGAGCATCAGCGTACTCCAGCAGGGCGCACCCAGAGGGTTCCCGGTGGCGGATCTGCTGGAGATGGTCTTTGTGGCCCAGATTTTGGCGGCCATCCTGGCCGTGCTGCTGCTGGGGCGCAGCCGGTTGCTGGCCGCTCCGCAACAGCCGCTGCCCGGTCGCGCTGGGCTGCTGCCCGCGGGCGTCAGTCCCTTCTTCGGCCTCTCCCTCACCGATGTGCTCCTGCAGCGGTTGGACATTCTGCTGCTCAGTCTGGTGGGGGCGGGCGCCCCCTGGGCGCGGCTGGTGGGCGTCTACAGCGCGGCCTATGCTCTGGTGCGCGTGATCGTCAAGCTGCTGCAAAGCGTCTGGCGCGGGCTGTATCCCACGCTGGCGCGGCTCCACCAACAGGAGGCCGCGCAGGGCGATCGGTTGACGCGGTTTGCGCTGCGCTGGGGCGGGGTCGTATGTGTGGCGGGCGCGGCGTTGGGCAGCGCCATTGGCCTGCCCCTGACGCGCCTGGTCTATGGCGTAGCCGACGCCGAGGTTGCCACGGTGTGGGCCTGGTTGGTCTGGAGCGCGCCGCTGTTCTTTATGGAACTCTATGCGACCACCCGGCTGCTGGTGATGGGCCGCGCCCGCGCCGGGCTGCTGGTGAGTACGCTGCATGTCGGTCTGATGGCCGTGTTGCTGCCGGGCATGGCGGTCTGGGGTGGGGCAGTGGCCGCCGCCTGGGCCAATCTGCTGGCGCAAGGGGCCGCGGCCGCGCTGGGGATGGTCTTGGTATGGCGGCGCGGGAACCGATGATTTGCCTGTCCCCCCGCGCTCGTCTATAATCCAGGGCTGTGGCGCGGACGCGGCACCGGCTGTGGCCGGCGCGTGTCAGGTTCACGAGCCGCACAGCCAGCACACCCTATGTCCTTATCGAAATCGCCTCAGCCGGCAGTACCGCTTGTCCAGCCCGCGACCCAATCGACTGCCCCCGCGACCGCCCTCGCGGCGTCGTTGCGGGTTCTGATGATCGCGCCGACCAGCTTTTTCGCCGATTACGGCTGCCATGTGCGAATCCTGGAAGAAGCGCGCATCCTGCAGCAGTTGGGCCACCAGGTCACGATTGTCACCTATCGCAACGGTCGCGATGTGCCCGGTCTGGACATTCGGCGTACGCTGCCCATTCCCTGGCGGCAGGGCTACGAAGTCGGCTCCAGTCGCCACAAGATCGTGTTTGATGCGCTGTTGGGTCTCAAGACGCTGGAACTGCTGGCCCACGGCGGCTATGACGTGATCCACGCCCACTTGCACGAGGGCGCGCTCATCGCCCATGTGTTGGGGCGGCTGTTCCGTGTGCCGGTGGTCTTTGACTTTCAGGGCAGCTTGACCGAGGAAATGATCGACCACCACTTTCTGAGCCGCGCGTCGCGCATCTATGCGCCGCTGCGTCGCCTGGAGCGGTGGATCGACCGCACGTCGCCGGCCATCTTCACCAGTTCCGCCAATGCCGAGCGTATTTTGCTGGAGCAGTTTGGCTGTGCGCCCGACCAGGTGCGCGTCTTGCCGGATTGCGTCAACGCCGACAATTGGCGTCCGGCAGCGCTCTTTCCGGCGGCTGAACTGGCCGCGCTGCGACGGCGGCTGGGCATCCCCGACGGGAACAAGGTGATCGTCTATTTGGGGCTGCTGGCGGAATATCAGGGCACGGGGCTGCTGCTGGAGGCGGTCCAGCGCATCTTGACCACCCACCCCAACGTATCCCTGTTGCTGATGGGCTTTCCCGGTGTGCAGCATTACTGGCAGCGCGCCAGGGAGTTGGGGATCGGCCATGCGGTCATTATGACCGGGCGGGTTCCCTATCAGGACGCGCCGCAGTATGTCGCGCTGGGGGATGTAGCGGTCGCGCCCAAGTTGAGCCTCACCGAAAGCTCCGGCAAGCTGCTGAACTACATGGCCGCGGGGCTGCCCACGGTGGCGTATGATACGCCGGTGGCGCGGGAATATTTGGGGTTGGATGGCATGTTGGCCGTGCGCGGCGATGTGGTGAGCCTGGCGGCCAAACTCGTCGCCGGTCTCTTTCCCGCCGGCGGCGACTATGCCGTGCGCGAGATGGGCCAACGGCTGCGTCAGCGCGCCATCCAGCAGTTCTCCTGGGACCCGGCTGGGCAGATGATCGTCGCGACCTATCGCGCGCTCATTGCGCGGCGCGGCGGCGCGACGGCCGCCAAGTCCCTGCCGGCCATCCGGTGAGTTTGCGGCGCGCCGCGCCGGTGGATCGCTGTTCATTGCGCTGTCATAGAAGTGCATTGCGCTCAGAGGGAAAGAGAACCTGCATGTCCGCATCTCGCTTGGCTTGGCTCAACCGTAGGCGTGCGCCGGTGATGGCGGCGCTCGTGGCCGCGTTGCTGCTGGCAACCGGCTGGGCGCGCCCGGGGGGGGCCGCCCCCGGGGGGGTGGAGGCGGCCC
>CAYJQA010000246.1:0-5129 GCA_964372065.1 uncultured Litorilinea sp. | reverse complement strand
GGGGTTGGCCCACCGGTTGGCGGGCGGGGGTGTGGGGGGCGCGGGGGGCCGGGTTGCGGCTGCCACCGGGGGGGCGGCGCCGGGGCGCGGCCGCCACGGTGGAGATCACGGAGGCCACCGCCGTTGTCTCCGGGTCCACCCGCATCTACGCCGTGCAAAACGGGGCGCGTAATGTGGTCGTTGAGGCGCCGGGCAAGATTTGGTATACCGCGCCCGATGCGGGCGGCATTGGTCGTGTGACCGTGATCGAGGACGCCGACACGGCCGTCGTGCGCTATCAGGTCGAGTTTTACGGCCTGGGCGATGACAGCCGCCCCTATGACCTGGATATCGCCGACGGCGTCGTCTGGTTTACGCTGCGCGGGGTGCGGTCCCTGGGCCGATTGGAGATCGCCACGCGTGCGATCAAGACCTATGCCCTGCCGACGGTCGGCAGCGCGCCGACGGGGATCGACGTCGCGCCCGACGGCCAAGTCTGGATTGCCGCCACCAATGGGCGGTTGGTGCAGTTTGACCCGACGACCGAGACCTTCACCGAGCATGTCTTCCCGGCGGACCTGGCGGCCAAGCCCTATGTGGAAGATATTGTCTATCAGACCAGCCGTTTCATCTGGTTCACCATGCCCGACGCCGACACGGTCGGCGTCTATAATTCGGTGACAGGGCGCTTTTTCGACGCCCCCACCGACTATCCGTCGCCAACCGGTCTGACCCTGGATAGTAACGGGCGCTTGTGGGTCACGGCGTACAATTCCAGCCGGATCGGGCGCTATTCGCCGACTACGGTCGGCAACTGGTTTTGGTATAATACGCCTTCGGATGACGCCGGCCCCGCGGGCATTGTCACCTTTGAGACCGGCGCCACCCGCGAAGTCTGGTTTGCCCAAAGCCGCACGGGCAAACTGGGCCGTCTGCGCATCGTCAGCGGGTTCACTCTGGTGGACCGGACGACGCGCGGGCTGACCAGCGCCGCTCGCGCGCCGTGGGGCTTGACGCGGGCCTCCGATGGACATTTCTGGGTGGCCGATGGCGGGGCCAATCTGTTGATCGAGATACTGCCACCCTATATTTGGGAGCAATGGCTGCCCAACGTGAATCGTCAGTGACGCCGCGCCTGTGTTCCGGTGATCGGCGCGGTCGAGTGCTCAACGAGCGAAGGATCAATTCATCTGTGAATCCGCAATCCTCTATCTTTCCCGGCAGATTTGCGCGCAAGGTCGGCGGGGCTTGGCCGTGGTTGGTCCGCGGCCTGATCGTTGCGCTGGTAGCGACGCTTGGCTTGCCGGGCGCCGTCCTGGCGGCTGACGGCGATCTCTACTTGCCCTTTACGAATAACCGTGGCTGTAGTGGGGTCGTGTCCACGAGCCTACCCTTTGGCGTCCAGATGTACGGCAACACGGGCGCGGTGTCACCCTATGCCGTCGCCCTCGCCCAGACCAATTCGGCCTGGGTGCGTGTCAGCGCCGACTGGAGCACGGTCGAACCGACCAACGTGCCGGTCGCCCAGTACAACTGGACGGCAATCGACAACGCGTTCCGCGCCTACACCGATCTGTGCATGAATATCATCGCTACCATCGCCGGTGCGCCGGCTTGGGCCGCGCCCGCCCCGGGGACGCCGATCAACACGACCGAGCTGGATGACTTTAAGCAATTTGTCACCGCATTGGTCGAACGGTAT
This sequence comes from uncultured Litorilinea sp., assembly GCA_964372065.1. Classification (GTDB taxonomy): domain Bacteria; phylum Chloroflexota; class Anaerolineae; order Caldilineales; family Caldilineaceae; genus QEUY01. Next base: position 3,448 of record CAYJQA010000246.1, on the reverse strand, counting down.
GACGGCGACGGCAACGCCGACGCGCCCAGCGGCGTGGTGGTCTTGCATTGGGAATTGTATAATGAGCCCGACTATGGCGACGCGCCTGATGGCGGCGGGTGGGGCAATGACGGCGCAGCCTATGCCGCCATGCTGAAGCAGATCTACCCTGCCATCAAGACGGCTACCAACAATCGCGCCCAGGTGTTCTTTGGCGGCCTGGCCTATGACCAGTTCACGATCAACGGCGGCGCGTTTGTCAAGAAGTTCCTGCCGGATGTCCTGGCCGTCAACGGCGCGTGCGCCAGTTTCGACTACATGAACTTCCACTATTACCCCAATAGCAAGTCGCAGTGGACGACGAGCATGTCCACCGGTTTGCCGGAAAAGGCCGCGGCCATCCGCACGGTGATGGGGGATTGCAGCAAGCCGATGGTGCTCACCGAAGTCGGCTGGCACAGCAACACGGTTGACAATGAAGGGCTATCCAGTACCCCCGAGTTACAGAGTCGCCATGTAGTGCAACTGTTGACGCAGGCCATGGCCAACGAGATGGAGATCATCATCTGGTGGATGCTCTACACACCGGACGAATACCCCTATGACACCGGGCTGGTCACCGCGGCTAACCCGCCGGTCTACAAGCCGGCCTTCTCGGTGTTTCAAGCCACGGTGCAGCGCCTTGCCGCGGTCGAGTATGAGGCCACCCTCTCGGCGGTGGAGTCCGGCGATGTGAACTTGGAGGTCTATCGCTTCCGCGACGCCCAGAGCAAGACCTTCCATGTGGCCTGGCTCAATCCTTCCACAACCAGCGAAACCAAAGTGCTGCAGCTAGCCGGCGCGCAGGCGACCGTGCGCGATAAGTTCGGCAATGTGTCGGCGACCCTCACCGACGCCGCCGACGGCGCGCAAGATGGCAAGGTTACCATCCAGGTTAGCGGCAGCCCGGTTTATATCTATGTGGACTAGTCCAATCGTGCAGACCGCGTACCCCACCATCCAGTCGCCCATCGATTCCCGCGCTGCGGCGCGCCGCCGGTGGTTGCTGCGCGTGGGCCTGTTGGCTGCCCTCGCGCTGTTCTTTGTCATGGGGCTGCCGGGCCACGCCCAGGCGCAAACCGACATCTTCCTGCCCTACACCACCAACGGTCAGGCTCCGCTGTGCCGTTTCGGCGTCAATGCCACCGGCAACCTAAGCAGCTATAACGTGCAACCGCTGCGCACCGGCTGGTATGTGGACTATCAGGCTCGCAATGCCCCCAGCCAACGGGCGGGTGTGGACTACTATCGCATCATCTCCTTGGAGCAAATCGGCGACGGCTACACTTACTCGATTGGGGGCGCAGAGGCCGCCACGGCGGCGCAACTGCTCTCAATCGTCGCCGCCTTCCCCGGCCAACACTGGCTGATCGGCAATGACCCGGACCGGCGTTTCTACCAGAACGATATCGAGCCGGAGATCTACGCCTTCGCCTATCACGATCTCTACACGCTCATCAAGGAACGCGACCCCCAGGCGCGCATTGTCGCGGGCAACATCGTTCAGCCCACGCCGCTGCGTCTGCGCTATCTGGACCGCGTCCTCGCCGCATATTATGACCTATACGGCGATCCCATGCCTGTGGACGCCTGGGGCTTTCACAATTTCATTCTGAACGAAGCCAGTTGCGCGTATTACCGGCAATTCTATCCCAACAACGAAGTGGGCCTGCGCGCCGTCTGTTGGGGCGCAGACATCCCACCGGGCATGGATGACGTCGACGGCCTCCGTATCGATCTGCAACTGAACGACGACATTGATTTGTTCAAGCAACAGATCGTCGCCTTCCGCACCTGGTTGGCGGACAACGGCTATCGCAACACCCCGGTCTATCTGACCGAGTACGGCGTTCTCATGCCGCCCGGCTGGTTTAGCCCGGACTTTGACGCGGGCCGTGTCAACAGGTTCATGGATGCGTCGTTCGACTATTTGCTGAACGAGGGCGTCGACCCCAATATTGGCTACCCCGCCGACGACAACCGGCTGGTCCAACGCTTCTCTTGGTATAGCACCGACGAGAACACCGACCACAATGGTTTTCTCTTTGACCGCGCTTCCGCCGCCGGCGCGCGTACGGCGATGGGCGACAACTATGCCGCCTATACGGGAAAACTGGCCGAAGAAGTGGATATCGCGGCGGTCTCGCTGCGGGCATTGGGGACGCCGCTGGTCAGCGGCCAGGGCGTGACCACCGTCACCCTAGAGGCCGTGGTCGCCAACAGCGGCAATTTGTCGCAGCCAACGCCGGTCGAGGCGATCTTCTATAACGGTAATCCCGCCCAGGGCGGCAAGCTGATCGGGGTCGCCAATGTGGCGGTCCAGGGGTGTGGCGAAACGGTCACGGCGCAGGCCGAATGGGGTGTGCCCGTGGCGGGCGACTACACCGTCTATGTCCAGCTCTATACCGATGCGGTGGAGAGCGACGGCCAAAACAACGGCCTGCGCACGTCGTTTACGTTCGCCAACACCAAGCTGCTTTTGCCCGTCGCCCTCAACCGCCCGCTGCAGTTGCGCTAGGGGGTATAGGCGCAGCGGAACCCGTCCTGATGGGTCGCGTTGATCGGATAGGTCCCGCCGCGGTTGGCGATGCGGATGGCGGCGGCGCTGCTCGCGTACGCGCCGCCGCGCGTGACGCGGAAGGTGCCGCTTTCCGGTCCGGTCGGGTTGACCGTGTCACCCTCGCTGTAATACTTGCTGGCGTACCAGTCGTTCACCCATTCGTAGACGTTCCCCGCCATGTCCAGCACGCCATAGGCGCTCATGCCGTCAGATGACGAGCCGACGCGCGCGGTGTCTTGGCCGCAATCCGTGTCGCCCCCTCCGAAAATGGCGTGCGCGCAGGTGGCCGTCGTGTTGCCCCAGGGATACTTGCGGGCATCGACGCTGCCGCGCGCCGCCTTCTCCCATTCGGCCTCGGTCGGCAGCCGGCCGTTGCGCCAGGTGCAGAAGTCTCTGGCCTGGAACCAAGTCACCCGGATGACGGGATAGTCGGCATACTCTTCATTGTCATAATAGCTGTCGCGGGTGGCGCTGTCTGTATGTAGGGGGGCGCTGCACGCGCCGGCCGCCACACAGGCAGCATAGCGCGCGTTGGTCACTTCGTAGCGGTCAATGTAATAGGCGTCCAGCGTGACGACGCGCAGCGGCGTTTCGTCGAAGACGGTGCAGCTTTCCTCGGCCAGCGCGGTGTCACAGCCCTGATAGAACGCGCCGGCGGGGATCAAAACCTGCTCGTCCAAGCGTTCGGCCCGCGGGATCTGCGGCAAGAAAATCGTGTAGATCAACGGCAGGACGGCGGTCGCCATGAGTACTAGTGCGTGTGTCAATATCCCTAGGGGAGTCATGTGCAAACTCAGTTCGTGATCCCGCGCCAACCCGGCGGGCAGGCTATGGTGACGGCGGTCGGCCCGTCCGGCACGCTAGGATAGC
>CAYJQA010000245.1:248-7965 GCA_964372065.1 uncultured Litorilinea sp. | reverse complement strand
CCACGCCCCCTGCCATCGCCAGGAAGATCCAGAGCGTCAGGTAGCGATCGAGCGTCGAGAGTCGCTTGGGCGCAGTTGGGGAATGCGGCAGTGCAGAGATCATTTCAGACATAAGGTAGGCTCTCCTTGATTCGGAATTCGTCGCCGTTTCACACGATGAGAATCGATTGTCGTAGGTTGGCGCGCCGCGGTCTCTGCCTGGACGCGTATACCCTGCCCCAACCTTCAGCTTTGCGCGATGAAGTATCTGCCGATTGCGGCCTATCTTGGTTACGATCGGCGCCGGCGTACATCGTACAAACATGCGATAGTCTGCATGTATTACCCCCGAAAAAATCTCAACCGAGCACCGGCTGAGATGCGGTCATTCAGTAGTCCAGCGCGATGGCGACGCGTTGGGATGCCGGATCACACTTGGGGCACGAACAGGCAATCACTTTCTTGTGATGGGCCAACTCCGGGTCTTCGCCTCGGATGGGTCCCAGAATCACGTCAAGCCAGCCCGCAACTTCGACATCTACCAATCGGTAGAAGACGTTGACACCGTCTTTTTCGTCGGCGATGAAACCGGCTTCACGCAAGAGGCGGAGCTGCTGAGACACATATGGCTGCGGCTTTCCGATAAGCGCCTCCAGATGGCAGACGCACTCCGGCTCGCGGCGCAACACGTCCAAAATACGCAGCCGCTCAGGGTGGGCCAGCAGCTTTAGCTTTTCACTGTACTGCCGATAGTCTGGTCCGCGCATCGCTGATCACGTCCGCCGTTGCAACATGCGAAATACTGCATGTATTGTACACAGGTCCGGGTCGTCTTGCAACATGACATTTGTCCCGACTTCAGGGCGACCGGTGCTGAGTGCGACGGCCGGGCAGGGCTATGCCCCAGGCAGGATGTCTTCCACCCAACGCCATGCGGCTATCGCCGCGCCCAGAAGCGCGCCGGCGACGACGTCCGTCGGATAATGGTGGCCGAGATAGACGCGGCTGTACGCGACGCCCACCGGCAGGGGCCGGTTCCGCGCCCCGCGCTTATGGGGAGGCCACGGGATGCACAGGATATGCTATAGTGGCGCCAGCGGGTCAATCTCAGCAAGGAGCGCGGTATGATGCACGGCGGCTGGTGGAGTTACCTCAGCGTGGACGACAGCAAGCCCCAGCCCAAATTGGACCGGGAGACGCTGCGCCGCGTCTTTGCCTATGCCAAGCCGCACTGGCGGTCGGTATCCATCGTCATGGCGACCATCGTCGTCATCTCGCTCATGGACCTCATCCCGCCGCTGCTCTACCGCGAACTGATCGACCATGTGCTGCCCAACCGGGACATGGCGCGGTTGAACTGGCTGGCCGCGGCCATGCTGGGGATCCCCGTTCTCAGCGGTCTGGTTGGCATTGTCCAGCGCCACTACAGCGCCCGCGCCGGCGAAGGCATCATCTACGACCTCCGGCAGCAGATGTACGCCCACCTCCAGCGCATGTCGCTGCGCTTCTTCACCCACACCAAAGGCGGCGAAGTCATCTCCCGCTTCAACAGCGATGTGGTCGGCGCGCAGAACGCCATTACCGGCACGATCCCCAGTCTGTTGACCAACATCGTCACGCTCGGCTCCACGCTGGCCGTCATGGTCTCCATCGAGTGGCGGCTGGCGCTGCTGTCGGTCGTCGTCGTCCCGCTGTTCCTCTTGCCTGCCCGCCGCGTCGCCGCCATCCTGCGCGCCATCCGCCGCCAGGCCATGGAACAGAACGCCGAGATGAGCAACATCGTCAACGAGACGCTCTCCATCAACGGCGCGCTGCTGGTCAAGACGTTCGGCAGCCAGCGCCGCGAGTTGGCCCGCTTTGATCGCGCCAACGCCGAAGTGCGCGACATCGGCATCCGCCGGGCGCGCGTGGGCCAGCTTTTCTTTATGGGGATGAGCGTCGCCGGGACCATCGGCACCGCGCTGATCTACTGGGTCGGCGGCCATTTGGTCTTGAGCGGGGCCATCAGCACGGGGACGATCGTGGCCTTTGCCGCCTACCTGTTCCGCCTCTACGGTCCCATCACGGCGCTCACCAACGTGCATGTCGAGTTCGCCCAGTCGATGGTCAGCTTCGAGCGCGTCTTTGAGTATCTCGACAAGCCCGTCGAGATCGCCGACCGGCCCGACGCCGGTGAGTTTCGCCAGGTGGAGGGCCACCTCGGCTTTGAGGGCGTCTGGTTCAAGTACCAGCCCGCCGACGATGCCGCTGCGACCGAGGGTGACGGTCTCGCGCCCACGCCGACGCGTGGCTGGGCCTTGGAAGATGTCTCCTTCGAGGTGCTGCCCGGCCAACTGGTGGCGCTGGTCGGTCCCAGCGGCGCGGGCAAGACCACCATCACCTACCTCCTGCCGCGTCTCTATGAACCCACGCAGGGGCGCATTCTGCTGGACGGGGTTGACCTGCGCGACGGGACGCAAGAATCACTGGCGCAGCAGATCGGCATGGTCACGCAGGAAAGCTACTTGTTCCACGACACCATCCGCGCCAACCTGGTCTACGCCAAGCCCGACGCGACCCAGGCCGAGATCGAGGCCGCCTGTCGCGCCGCCAGCATCCATAACCTCATCGCGTCCCTGCCCGAAGGCTACGACACGGTGGTCGGTGAGCGCGGCTACCGTCTCAGCGGCGGCGAAAAACAGCGCCTGGCGATTGCCCGCGTGATCCTCAAAGACCCGCGTATCCTGGTGCTGGACGAGGCCACCTCCCATCTGGACTCCCAGAACGAGGCGTTGATCCAAGCCGCGCTGGAGCCGCTCTTCGCCGGGCGTACCAGCCTGGTCATCGCCCATCGTCTCTCGACCATCCTGGCCGCCGACCAGATCCTGGTCCTGGACCAGGGCCGCATCGTCGAGCGGGGGACGCATCACCAACTGCTCATCCGCGGCGGCCTCTACGCCCAACTCTACGAAACCCAATTCGGCGACGAGCCGGTCACCGAACCGGCCTAGACTGCGACCCTCCCCATGCACGATCGGCTCATCTACACGCCGCCCGGCGGGCCGCCCCGCGTCTCACCGCCCGACCCGGCGATCTTCGCCGCCATGGGCGAAGCCAACATCTTCGCCATGATCCGCGAGTTCTACGACCAACTGGCGCAATCCGCCATCGCGTCCATGTTTCCGGACGACATGGACTTTGCCGCCGACAAGTCCGCCGCCTTCTTCGTCGGGCTGCTGGGCGGGCCGCCGCTCTACCAACAGCGGTTTGGTTCGCCTATGATGCGCGCCCGCCATCTACCCATTCCCATCGACGCGGCCGCGCGCCAGGAATGGTTGGCCTGCTTCAACCGCGTCCTGGACCACGCGCCGGAGCGTTACGCCTTTCCCGCCGCGCACCTGCCCGGTTTCCGCGCCTTTCTCGCCGGTTTCTCAAGCTGGATGGTCAATACTGCGCCCACCGCGGATCGCGACTAGGGTCTGTCTGCAATCTGTCATGCTGAGCGTAGCGAAGCATCCCCTTCTCCGGTGCGTCACCGGGACCCTTCGCTGTTGCTCAGGGTGACAAGAGCTTTGCAGACACAGCCTAGCCGCCGCGAATGGAAGCGGCGGAGCGCTGCCGCCCCGCCGCTTCTGCTTGCTATTTGGCCGTCCATTCCGGTTCAGGATGGATATCCGGTTCGGGCCGGGGACCGGCGTCGGCGCGACCGCTGCCCTCAAAGCGGCTGATGGCGCGCACGGTCATGTCGTGCGTCAACTGAATCTGGCATGACAACCGCACGCCGGTCAGCCCGCGCTCGGCTAACTTCGCTTTCTCGGCGACGGTCATGGTGTCCGGCTCCCCGGCGATGAACTCCACCCGGCACGTCGTACACCGGCAATTGCCGCCGCACGCATGGAGTTGGCCAACTCCTGCTTCGTCCATCAGGGCCAGCACTAGACGTTTGTCTTGCGGCGCGTCGAACACGCCGTATCCTTCCACGGTCAACTTTGGCATCGAGTATCTTCCTGGGCTACAGTGTGGCCGCGACGCGTACGCGGCGTAGAATGGTTGAATGGATGTTGCGTGACCCGCAACGAGCTGTCAGCGCGTCGATGGCAGGATGCCTGTTCACCTGACCCGCGTAAGTAAGCCCGCATTCATTGTACGCACCGGCAAGGCGTCAGGCCAAAGGAGGTTCCCCGTGCGCGACCCCATACGAGAACCGGCGTCCTGGCAACTGGGCGGGATGCGCGGCTTCACGATCTTCTGGCTGGGCCAGCTTGTATCGCTCTTGGGTACGAGCATGACCCGCTTCGCGCTCACGATCTGGGCGTGGGAGATCACCGGCCAAGCCACCGCGTTGGCGCTGGTCGCCGTCTTCTCATTTGGGCCGGCTGTGCTCATGAGCCCCATCGCCGGAGCGCTCGTCGACCGCCTCCCGCGCAAGCTGATGATCGTGGTGAGCGACCTGGCCGCGGGACTGGTGACGCTGGTCGTGCTGGCGCTCTACGCCACCGGCCATCTGGAGATCTGGCATCTCTATGTGGCGGGCGCGTTCACCGGCGTCTTTGAGTCGTTTCAGTTCCCCGCGTTTTCCGCCGCCATCAGCACCATGCTGCCCAAGACCCAATACGGCCGCGCCAACGGCATGCTCTCGCTGACCGAGTCCGTTTCCAGCATCGCCGCGCCGGTCTTGGCCGGGCTGCTGCTGGCCGTGATCGGTATCGGCGGCATCATGGTCATCGACGCCGTCACCTTCATCTTCGCTGTGAGTGTGGTGTTCTTCATCATCGTCCCTACGCCGCCGCGTTCCGCCGACGCCGCCGAGAGCACCGGCGGCTTCTGGCGCGAGGTCGTCTTCGGCTTTCGCTACATCCTGGCGCGGCCGAGCCTGCTGGGTTTACAACTAACATTTATGTTAAGCAACTTCTTCGGGGGGATCGGGATGGTCTTGCTGTCGCCCATGATCTTGGCGCGCACGGGCAATAACGAACTGGCGCTTGGCTCGGTGCAGTCAGCCATGGGGGTCGGCGGTGTGGTAGGCGGCCTGCTGCTCAGCCTTTGGGGTGGACCGAAGCGCCGCGTCGATGGCGTCCTGCTCGGTCTTGCCGCCACCGGCGTGGCGCAGGTATGGCTGGGGCTAAGCCAAACCGTGTGGATGTGGGCCGCCGCGGGCTTCAGCTTCGTCATGCTGATCCCGATCCTCAACGGTTCCAACCAGGCCATCTGGCAGTCCAAGGTTGCGCCCGACGTGCAGGGGCGGGTCTTTGCCGCCCGCCGCATGATCGCCCAGATCATCGGGCCGGTGGGCATGGCGCTGGCCGGTCCCCTGGCCGACCGTGTCTTCGAGCCGGCCATGCAATCCGGCGGATCGTTGGCGATCCTCGTCGGCCCGTGGTTGGGTACCGGACCCGGCGCGGGCATGGGCGTAGTGATGGCCCTCACCGGGATCGCGGGCATCGGCGCGGGTCTGGTCGGCTATATTGCGCCCGCCGTGCGCCAAGCCGAAACCCGCCTGCCCGACCACGACGCCATGGGCGCTCCGACGCCCGCCGACTAACGTGCATTACGCCAAGATCGTAGGTGCGGTTGCATGTGCATTAGGGCAATATCCCGGTAATCGTAGATGCGGTTTCCAACCGCACATCTGGGGCTATGGCAGCCACGGCGCGCCCAGAGGCGGGTGCCCACTGGGCGCGATACCGCCGCTACAATTACCGGGTCACTATCCCAATGTGCAGGCAACCGCACCTACCGGGAATGCCTCAGTTTGGCGACGCGCCGTTGGTCGCGGCGACCACATCCTCTTGCCGGCGGAACTGGCTCATATACAGGTCATAGTACGCGCCCCGCTGCGCCAGCAGATCAGCGTGCCGTCCACGCTCCACAATCTCGCCGTCGCGCAGCACCAGAACTTGGTCGGCGTTGCGGATCGTGCTCAGCCGGTGCGCGATGACGAAGCTGGTGCGGCCCGCCAGCAGCCGTTCCAGCGCCGCCTGGATCAGCCGTTCCGTGCGTGTGTCCACGCTGCTGGTCGCCTCGTCCAGGATCAGGATGCGCGGGTCGGCCAGCGCCGCGCGTGCGATGGCCAGCAGTTGGCGCTGGCCCAGGCTCAGCCCGCCGCCCCGCTCACCCAACACGGTGGCGTAGCCGTCGCTCAGCCGCTCGATGAAGTCGTGCGCCTGGGCCAGCTTCGCCGCCGCGATCACCTCGTCGTCGGTCGCATCGGGCCGCCCAAAGCGGATGTTGTTCATCACCGTGTCGCTGAACAAGAAGGTGTCTTGTAGCACCAGCCCGATCTGCCGGCGCAGGCTTGCCATCTGCACATCGCGCACGTTCACCCCGTCGATCATGACCTGGCCCTGCGTCGCGTCATAGAAGCGCGGCAGCAGGTTCACCAGTGTGGTCTTGCCCGCGCCCGTCGGCCCGACGATCGCGATTGTCTCCCCCGCCTGGGCAGTCAGGTTCACACCCTTGAGCACCGGCTCGCCGGGCGCATATTCGGCCCAGACGTGGTCGAAGACCACCTCGCCGCCGATCTTCCCCAAGACCTGCGCGTTCGGCTCTTCCAGGATGTCGGGCGTCTCGTCCATCAACCCGAAGATGCGCTCGGCCCCGGCAATGGCGCTTTGCAGGTTCGCCCACATCACGCTGATCTGCTGAATGGGCTGGCTGAACCGCAGCGCGTAGCCGACGTAGGCGACGATCAGCCCCATGGACACGGCGGTGCCGCCCAACGACTGTCCCTGCAGCATCATCATGCCGCCCACCCCCGCCACAATCGCCATCGCCACGTAGCCCTGCGCCTCCAAGGCCGGGGCCAGCGCGGCGGTATAGGCCACCGCGCGCACGTTGGCGTCGCGATTGGCCGCGTTGCTCTGGCGAAAACTCTCGATGTTGGCGTCCTCGCGGCCAAAGGCCTGCACCTCACGCACGCCGGAGATGCCTTCCTCCAGTTCGGCGTTCACGTTGCCGATCTCCTTGCGCGTGGTGCGGAAGGCCTTGCGCGCCTGGTCGCTAAACCAGACCGTCGTCACCGCCATGATGGGCACCATCACCAGACTCAGTAGCCCATAGGCCCAGTTGATTTTCAGCATGGTGTAGGCGATCCAGACGATCAGCACCGCCCCGCTCAGGACTTGCACCAACGCAAAGCTAACGGCCTGCTGCAGCGTGGAGGAGTCGTTGGTGATGCGGCTCATCAGATCGCCGCTCTCATGGTTGGCGTAGTAGCCCACCGACAGCCGCGTCATGTGGCTAAACAGATCGACCTGAATCTCGCGCAGCGCGTGTTGCCCGGCCCAGGTCATCAGGAAGAACATCAGCCCGCCCGTGATCGCACCGCCGATCTGGATGGCGATCAGGATCAGCACCATTCGCAGCAGACCTGCCAACAGATCGGCCCGCTCGGCCCCCTGCCCCGGATCGGCCACCCAGCAGTTCGCCGTAGCGGAGCCGCTCGACCCTGCGGCCGCGGGCATTAAGTAACAATCCACCGCCTGCCCGGTCAGTTCGGGCACAATCACCTGCACCCAGGCATTGGCGAGCATCAGCGCCAACACCGCCACCAAGACGATCCAGTAGGGGCGGAAGTAGCCCGCCAAGCGGGACAACGTCGCCCCCACGCTCTTGGGCTTGCTCATTTCTTGGTCCAGCAACCCGCGGAACCCGTGCATGGCTCTCTCCCTCTCGTTTAGTCCGCTATCGCGCGGGTCGCGGCCGTGGCCGGCACCGTGTCCGGCGCGGGAGCGTCGTGTGGGGGTTACACCCCTTGGCG
>CAYJQA010000245.1:0-238 GCA_964372065.1 uncultured Litorilinea sp. | reverse complement strand
AGTTGGCTCCGGTAGATTTCGGCATAGATGGCGCTGGTCTCCATCAAGTCGGCATGGCGACCCTGGGCCACGATCTGGCCCTTGTCCAGCACAAGAATCTGGTCGGCATTGAGCACCGTGCTGATGCGCTGGGCGATCACAAAGCTAGTGCGCCCCTGCATCAGCCGGTCCAGCGCGTGTTGGATCTGCGCCTCGGTCGTCACGTCCACGCTGCTGGTCGAGTCGTCCAGGATCAGGA
>CAYJQA010000244.1:0-7968 GCA_964372065.1 uncultured Litorilinea sp. | reverse complement strand
CACCACCAGGATCGCCCCGTCCATCTGCGCCGCACCCGTGATCATGTTCTTGATGTAGTCCGCATGCCCCGGACAGTCCACGTGCGCATAGTGCCGCGTCGCCGTCTGATACTCCACGTGCGCGATCGCAATCGTGATCCCGCGCGCCCGCTCTTCCGGGGCATTGTCAATCTGGTCAAACCGGCGGAAATCCGCCCACCCCTTCAACGCCAGCGTCTTCGTGATCGCCGCCGTCAAGGTCGTCTTCCCGTGGTCGATGTGCCCAATCGTCCCCACGTTCACATGCGGCTTCGTCCGCTCAAATACCGCCTTGCCCATCGCTTACTCTCCTTCGTCGTCGCAGGAAAAACCTGGTCATCTAGGCCAAATTGCACCGTCCCTAATGGCGCAACTGCACCGCCGGAACCATCACGGCGGTGCAGAAGTTTTACGGTGTCGGTTTGCGACGGTGCCGACATCGAAATAAGCGCCGCAAACCTGCGTAGTATAGCCGACAAACAGGTGGCTTGCCAAATTCGCACGCCGCTTGCTTTCGACTACCTCCGAGCAACCGATCCCTTACGCAGAGCCGCCCTTAATCACCTTTTCGGCGATCGACTGGGAGACCCGGGCGTAGTGGCTAAACTCCATATTGAAGGTGCCGCGGCCGCTGGTCATGGAGCGGATGTCGGTGGCATAACCAAACATCTCGCTCAGCGGGATCATCGCCGCGATGGCCTGCACACCGCCTTGCCGCGGCTCCATCCCGCCGATCTCGCCGCGCCGGCTGGAGAAGTCGCCCACCACGTCACCCACGTATTCCTCCGGGACGACCGTCTCCACCTTCATGATCGGCTCCAGCAGGATGGGCGACGCCTTGTGCGCGCCTTCCTTGAAGGCCATGCTGCCCGCGATCTTGAAGGCCATTTCGCTGGAGTCCACATCGTGATACGAACCGTCCACCAGCGCCACCTTCACATCGACCACGGGATACCCGGCCAGCACGCCGCTATCCAACGCCTCGGTCACACCTTTTTGCACGGCCGGGATATATTCGCGCGGCACGACGCCGCCGACGATCTTGTCCTCGAAGACAAAGCCGGCGCCCGGCGTGTTGGGTTCCATCTCCAACCACACATGGCCGTATTGGCCGCGGCCACCCGTCTGGCGCACAAAGCGCCCTTCGACCCGCACCGCACGGCTGATGGTCTCGCGGTAGGCGACCTGCGGCCGCCCCACGGTACACTGCACGCGGAACTCGCGCTTGAGGCGGTCCACGATGATGTCCAGGTGCAACTCGCCCATCCCGGAGATCACCGTCTGGCCGGTCTGGTCGTCATAGTTGACCCGGAAGGTCGGGTCTTCCTCGGCCAGCTTGAGCAGCGCCTCGGTCAGCTTGTCCTGATCCGCCTTGGACTTCGGCTCCACCGCCACCTTGATCACCGGCTCGGGGAACTCGATAGTCTCCAACAGCACCGGCTTGTCCGCGTCGCACAGCGTCTCGCCCGTGAAACTCTGCTTCAGCCCGACGATGGCGCAAATGTCGCCCGCATCGCAGCTTTTGATCTCCTCGCGCTTGTCGGCGTGCATCTGCAGCAGACGTCCCACCCGCTCCTTGCGGTCGCGGTTGACGTTGTAGGCCATGCTGCCCGCCGCGAGCGTGCCCGAATAGACGCGCACATAGGCCAACCGCCCCACATACGGGTCGGTGACGATCTTGAAGACCAACGCGGCAAACGGCTCGGCGGCATCGGGCTTGCGCTCGAGCGGCGCGCCCGTGCGCGGATCGCTGCCGATCATGGGCGGCACGTCCAGCGGGCTGGGCAGATAGCGCACCACCGCGTCCAACAGCAACTGCACACCCTTGTTGCGCAGCGCTGTGCCGCACATGACCGGGACCAGTTTATTGTGGATCACGGCTTTGCGGAGGGCTGCGTACAGTTCCTCGACGCCGATCTCTTTAGCCTCCAAGTAGCGGAGGGTAAGCTCATCGTCCGTCTCGGCGATGCGTTCGACCAGCGTATTGTGGGCGGCCTGGGCGGCCTCCAGCATGTCGGCGGGAATCTCCTCGATCGTCGGGTGTGCCCCTAGTTCGTCGGAGAAAATGTACGCCTTCATCTGAAACAGATCGATCATGCCGCGGAACGTATCTTCGCGGCCAATCGGCAACTGCACCGGCAGCGGCACCGCGCCCAGACGGTCAATGATCATCTGGTTGGTGCGCTCGAAGCTGGCGCCGACCCGGTCCATCTTGTTGACAAAGCAGATGCGCGGCACCTTGTAGCGATCCGCCTGTCGCCAGACCGTCTCGGACTGCGGCTCCACGCCCGCCACGGCGTCAAAGACCACCACGCCGCCGTCGAGGACGCGCAGACTGCGTTGCACCTCGGCGGTAAAGTCGATGTGGCCTGGGGTGTCGATCAGGTTGATCTGGCAATCCTCGCCGGTCACCCGGTCGGTCCAGGTGGTCGTGATGGCAGCCGCGGTGATCGTGATGCCGCGCTCACGCTCCTGCACCATCCAGTCGGTCACAGCGGTGCCTTCATGCACCTCACCCATGCGATGGATGCGACCCGAATAGAAGAGAATGCGTTCCGTCGTCGTCGTTTTGCCGGCGTCAATGTGTGCAATGACGCCAATATTCCGCGTCCGTTCGATCGGGTAATCGATACTCATAAGGCTTCCTGTTTTTGAGCATAAAAGTACGGCGCCGGATATCCCACGAAGCTTGCTCCGAATACGCGCCGGTGAGAGCGGCCCAACAACAGGGGCCGGCTCACCCCGGCGGTGCGTGCTGCTTCACCTGTGGCAAGGGCGCCGCACTGGTCTCAGACTAGGACATCTATTCGGTTGCACCGCCGTCGCCGCGGCCTGACCGCGGCGATCAACCGGCCGCCCCTGCACCTGCGCCGTCGTCAGGAACGCACGTCGCGCCCCTGCGGGTCCCGTGCAGATTTACTGCGACGGATTAATAACGGAAATGGGCGAACGCCTGGTTGGCCTCGGCCATCCGGTGCGTGTCCTCGCGCTTCTTGACGGTGTTGCCCTCGTTGCGGGCAGCATCCATCAGTTCGGCAGCGAGCCGCTGCGCCATGTCGCGGCCACTGCGCTTGCGCGCGCTGTCGATAAGCCAGCGCATCGCCAACGCTTGCCGCCGATTGGCGCTGATCTCCACCGGGATCTGATAGGTGGCGCCACCCACGCGCCGCGGTTTGACCTCCACCAACGGCGTCGCGTTCTTCATCGCCTCTTCGAAGACCTCGATGGCCGGGCGCTTGGTGCGCTCCTCGACCGTGGCGAAGGCCGTATAGACGATGCGCGCGGCCAGACTCTTCTTGCCACGCTCCATCAGGTTGTTGACAAACTTGGCCAGTAACACGCTGTTGTAGCGTGGGTCCGGAATGGCCGTCCGGATTTCTGCTCGATTGCGTCGCATCAGTTATCCTGCCTTACTTGGGCCGCTTGGTGCCATATTTGCTGCGTCCACGCTTGCGCCGGTCAACGCCGGTGGAATCCAGCGCACCCCGCACAATGTGGTAGCGCACACCCGGCAGGTCTTTGACACGCCCGCCACGCACAAGCACCACGCTGTGCTCTTGGAGGTTGTGCCCCTCGCCCGGAATGTAAGCCGTCACCTCAATGCTGTTGCTCAGGCGCACACGGGCGACCTTACGCAACGCCGAGTTCGGTTTCTTGGGTGTCGTCGTACGCACTTGGGTACACACACCGCGTTTCTGCGGGTTGCCCTTCTTCATGCGCCGGGTGCGACCGGTCAAGGTGTTCTGGGTAAAGCGCAGTGCAGGCGCCTTTTCCTTCTTGACCATGCTCTTGCGGCCCTTGCGGACCAACTGGTTTATTGTCGGCAAATCGCTCCTCCGAATTTCTCCTGGATCAGTAGCGTACCTGCACCAATCGCGATAAGATCACTCGTTGATTATGGGCTGCGCAGCCGGTATTGCCGCCTTGCAGCCGTTTACGGTAACGCCTTCAGCCCGCCGCCTAGGGGGCCGCGTTGCCGAATTGTCAGGACCAATAGCACAACCGTGGGCAAGCCGCACCCACGATCGGCAAGTGTAGCACAGCGGTCTAGCCCAGGTCAAATCTGCGCAGTCTTGCCGCGGCCTAGCATTGTTCGCCCGTCCGCCCACAGGAGGAAACGGCCACCGCCCAGGTGTGTGCCCGTCAGCGCCGTAGCGCGCACCGCCGCCCGCCCAATGAGAAAGCCCGGCAGGCGAAATTCCCTGCCGGGCTTTTCAATGCTTGGCAAACTTACTGCAAGACTCAGCCGCCCAAGCCCACCGAAATCATGCCGGTGTCGGTCGCCACGTTGACGGCCACACCCAGGCTCGGATCCGCCAGGGCGCTGTTGATCTGCGCCGAAATCGGGGCCAGGAGCGCGCTACCGACGCTCATATTGCCAACGCCGGCCGCTTCCAGGTCGATCTTGACATGATTGGCTTCGACGCCGACCGTGCCCGCCAGGTCCAGTGTGTTACCGGCCGGCAGGACGCCTTCCTTCAACGCCACTTGGATGACAACCTTGTTGTCCGGCTCGAACCACACGAGGACCGCGTCAACCGGCACGTTCTCGCCGCTGTTCTGCTCCAGTAGCACACTCAACAGGCTGCTGAATTCGGCCTCAGTCCATTCCACCTTCCCCATCATGAGATCGGTCAGCTTGGCCTGAGCAGCCAACGCCGTGTCCACACTGACCTCGATGTCACGATCAGGGACCGCCACCGGGGCCGCCGTACACGCCGCTAAACTGGCTACCAACAACAACGCCAGCAACGAAACCGCCCAGTTCCTTCGGTTCAGCATACAGACCTCCCTTTGTGTCATCTGAAGAAATGGTTGGAAACTAATTTTCTTCGTACAGACTGCGCGCAGTCAATCTGCATGAACAAAATTATACCGCACGTCCACCGTGGGCAAAAACGGCCACAATCCTTGCCTTCCGGGTGCGACTCTCATACAATGAAAGCTAGGGCTGCCCCAACCCGTCATGTTCATTTGCGCGCCGAATGGCATCGGTATCGTGGGAAGGATTGCATTATAGCAGGTACTCCCAGTGGGTGCAACCTCATATTTCCACCGTCCGATTGACCCATTTACTACGATCTTTACCGCAAAACAGCGTTTACCCTACGTTTCACCGACATTCACGCTGCCCTGCATGGCGTGACATCCACCACCCAGGAGAACCCCATGTCCGACGCCCTCCCACCCCAAACCGAGCAGCGCAACCCCTTGAGCGCCGCCCTTGACACGCTCCCCACCATCGAGGTCTGCCGGCTGATCAACCGCCAAGATGCCGGCGTCCCCATCGCCGTCGCCGAGGCGCTGCCCGCCATTGCCCAAGCCGTGGACCTGCTGGTCGCCGCGCTGGCCGGGGGCGGGCGCGTCTTCTATCAGGGCGCGGGCACCAGCGGACGCCTGGGCGTGCTCGACGCCTCCGAATTGCTGCCCACCTACAGCCTGGGGCCGGGCCGCGTCATCGCCCTCATCGCCGGGGGACCGGATGCCCTCACCAACTCCATCGAGGCCGCCGAAGACGACCCCGACCAGGGCCGGGCCGACCTAGAGCGCCACGCCTTCGCCGCCGCCGACGTGCTGGTCGGCATCGCCGCCAGCGGGCGCACACCCTATGTCCTGGGCGGGCTGCGTCACGCCCTCAACACCGGCGCGGCGTCGGTGGCGCTAGTCTGTGCGCCGGCGTCGCCCATGTCCGCCCTGGCTACCGTCGCCATCGAACTACTGACCGGCCCGGAAGTTGTTACCGGCAGCACCCGCATGAAAGCGGGCACCGGGCAGAAACTCGTGCTGAACATGCTGAGCACCGCTACGATGGTGCGGCTAGGGAAGGTCTACGGCAATCTCATGGTGGATGTGCGGCCGACCAACGACAAACTGCGTCGCCGCGCCGTCCGTATCGTGGCCGAAGCCGCCGGGCTGGACGATGGCCGGGCACTGGCGCTGCTGGACGCCAGCGGTTGGGAGGTCAAGGTCGCCGTCGTCATGGGCCTGCTCAATGTTGCCCCCGACGAAGCGCGCCGCCGCCTCGCCCAGCATCACGGCCATGTGCGCCGCACCGTCACCGCGGTGGGCTAGACGCCGCTGCGCTCGCCGGCCCTGCGCCCCATCTCCTGCTCATAGCCGTTGAGGACGGCATAGAGGACTTCGTCCAAGAAGTGATTGACGACCTGTTGCACGCGCACGTCGTCGGGGTCCAACATGGACGAGGTTTCGTGGTCACGCAACGCCTGATTGAGTTGGCTGCGGAAGAACTGCACGGCCCGCCCCGTCTCGGTCAACGCGACACGACTGGTAGCCGCGTCACGGCCGTAGGCCAGCCCCAACTGGCGACCTTCGTCCAGCAGCCGTGCGCGCTGGGCGGGCTTGATCACATACGAAATGGCGAGGCTAAAGAGCCGCCGGCCACGCTGGCGGCTCAGGTCACGCGCCGACTCGTCCGCGCTGGCGACCCACCCGCCCACTTCGTGCGGCATACGCTGAATCTCGGCGCGCACCCGCCCCACGGCTTCATCCAGCACGCTGTCGGCGTCGGGCGCGGCACCATGCCCCACCCGTTCTTCCAAGAAGCGCCGCAGGTCCGCCACACTAAAGCGCCGATGCCCCCCCGGCGTGCGAAACACGCGGATCTCACCCTCGTCCGCCCACTTGCGCAGCGTCGTAAAGTGGACGCCCAGAAACGCGCTGGCGTCCCTCAGCGTGAGCCAGGGGCCATTGTGTGGCGTGGTGGCAAGCGATTGGGGCGTGGCGTCGGGCGGCAGCATACTCATAGTCCCATTCTACGCGCTGACGCCGCGAATTTCAAGCAGTCTCACAATACCGTCACCGGGTCCACATCCACCCGCCAGCCAAACGGGAAGGGCAGCCCACGCAGGATGGCCGCCGGATCGGCGGCGATGATCAAGATCTGCCAGCGGTAATAGCCGCGGAAGCGAGCAAAGAAGGCCGGGGCCGGTCCCACCAGCGCGACCGCCGCCGCGTCCATGTCCAGGGCCGCCAACCGGGCGCGCAGCGTTTCGGCCATGTTCTCGGCCGCCGTCTGCGCCTTGTCCTGCTTCTTGTCCCAATAGACCAGGCGGGCCATCCGGCGCAGCGGCGGATAGCCCAAGTCCTGACGAAATCCCAGTTCGCGGTGATAGAACGCCATATAATCGTGCTGCGCCGCCGCCTGGATCACATAATGGTCCGGCGTGTAGCTCTGGATCACGACGCGACCGCCGTGCCGGCTGCGCCCGGCGCGCCCCGCCACCTGGGTCAGCAGTTGAAAGGTGCGCTCGCCGGCGCGAAAGTCGGGCAGATAGAGGCTCACATCCGCCGCCACCACGCCCACCAGCGTCACCAGGGGCAGGTCCAGCCCCTTGGCGATCATTTGCGTCCCCACCAGCACATCGGCGTCATGGCGGGCAAACTGGTCGAGAATGGCTTCATGCCCGCCCTTGCCCGCGGCCGTATCCGCATCCCAACGCAGGACGCGCGCCCGCGGCGCAATCTCTTGCACCAAGTCTTCAATGCGCTGGGTGCCCGTGCCGAAATAGCGGATCCGCCGGCTGCCGCACTTGGCGCAGTGGGTCGGGATGGGATAGCGCCGGTTGCAGTGATGGCAGACTAGCAGCTCGGCCCGTTCGTGGTAAGTTAGCGGCGCATCGCAGCGCTCGCAGCGTTCCACCGTCCCGCAGTCACGACACATGACAAACGTATTGCTGCCCCGCCGGTTGAGGAACAGGATCGCCTGGCGACCGGCGTCGAGCGTGGCGTGCAGTTCCGCTTGCAGGCTGCGGCTCAACACGCTGCGGTTGCCTGCGCGCAGTTCCAGCCGCATGTCGACAATCTCCACGGGCGGCAGGTCGCCATAGTGCGCCGGCGTCACGGCATCGCCCACCACATGGCCCAACACCCGCCGCGGCAGCTCCAGCCGGGTCATCCGCCCCTGCTCCGAAGCAAAGAAGGCTTCCAGGC